>JAUHQH010000140.1 GCA_030408485.1 Candidatus Neptunichlamydia sp.
GTTGTAAACTTTAACAGAAAATATAGGAGTAAACTTTATGTCTCAACAAGCGAAAGTTTCATTAAGACCTCTAAGTGATCGCCTCATTGTTCAAAGATTAGAACAAGACGAAACACTCAAAGGAGGAATTATTCTTCCTGACACTGCAAAAAAGAAAAAAGAAATGGCAAAAGTGATTGCCGTCGGGAAAGGAAAGACCACCGATGAAGGAAAAGTTCTGCCAATGCCTGTAAAGGTAGGAGATACTATCTTAATGGATAAGTATTCTGGCCAGGAAGTGAGCATTGGTGATGAGGAATATATTGTTCTTCGTGCTGATGATGTAATTGCAACGATTGAAGACTAAGAAGGAGGAACCATATAATGGCACCTAAAGATATTAAATTTGAAGAAGATGCGCGTAACAAGATCCTAAAAGGGGTAAAAGCTCTTGCCTCAGCTGTAAAAGTAACTCTTGGTCCTAAAGGACGCAATGTTGCAATTGATAAATCCTATGGGGCTCCCCACGTTACAAAAGACGGGGTAACTGTTGCGAAGGAAATCGAGCTTGAAGATAAGCATGAGAACATGGGAGCTCAAATGGTCATGGAAGTGGCCAATAAAACAAACGATAAAGCAGGTGATGGAACAACAACTGCAACTGTCCTTGCAGAAGCGATCTACAACGAAGGGTTACGCAATGTTGCAGCTGGAGCGAATCCCATGGAAATTAAGCAAGGGATCGAAAAAGCTGTTCAATCATTGACCAACAATCTCAAAAAAATGAGCAAAAAAATCGAAGATAGAAAAGAGATTGCTCAAGTTGCAACAATTTCTGCTAACAATGACCCAGAAATTGGTGAGACGATTGCAAAAGCAATGGAACGCGTGGGTAAAGACGGGACAGTCACTGTCGAAGAAGGAAAAGGATTTGAAACAACTCTTGATGTTGTTGAAGGAATGAACTTTGATCGTGGTTACCTTTCTGCTTACTTCGTGACAAATCCTGAAACACAAGAGGCGATCTATGAAAACGCTTTTGTCCTTGTTTACGATAAGAAGATTTCTTCGATGAAAGATTTCCTACCTATTCTTCAAGCTGTGGCAGAAAGTGGTCGCCCTCTTATCATCATTGCAGAAGATATTGAAGGAGAGGCTCTAGCAACACTTGTCGTGAACCGCCTAAGAGCAGGTCTCAAAGTTTGTGCTGTTAAGGCTCCTGGATTTGGTGATCGCCGTAGAGCTATCCTTGAAGATATTGCAATCCTTACAGGTGGACAATTCATTAGTGAAGAACTTGGAATTAAGCTTGAAACAGTCACTCTTGAAATGCTTGGAGAAGTGAAAAAGGTGGTTGTTAAGAAAGAAGACACCACTCTTGTTGAAGGAGCTGGAGATAAAGAAGCTATTGAAAAGCAAATTGCTTTAATTAAAAGACAGATTGAAGACAGCACTTCTGACTATGACCGCGAAAAGCTCGAAGAGCGTTTAGCAAAACTCTCTGGTGGTGTTGGAGTTATCCGTGTTGGTGCAGCAACAGAAGTTGAAATGAAAGAGAAAAAAGATCGTGTGGACGATGCTCTTCAAGCAACAAAAGCTGCTGTTGAAGAAGGAATTCTTCCTGGTGGAGGAAGTGCCTTTATCCACTGCATTCCTGTTCTGGAGAAAATGGCAGATGAACTCACAGGTTGCTCAAAGGTGGGTGCTGAAATCATCATGAAAGCAATCACTTATCCGCTTCGCCAGATTGCTGAAAATGCAGGCCAAGAGGGAGCCATTGTTGTTCAAAAGGTGATGGGAATGAAATACAATGAAGGATGGAATGCTCTAACTGATCAGTATGGCAATCTTGTTGAAATGGGAGTCATTGACCCCACAAAAGTTGTTCGCCTCACAATTGAGCTAGCAGCTTCTATTGCAGCTCTTCTTCTTACTACTGAAGCAATCATCAGTGATGAGCCTCAAGAAGAGAAAGCTTCTCCTGCTATGGCAAGTGGTGGAATGGAATATTAATTCCATTTTTGTCCTACAAAAAAGCACTCCGAAAAGGGAGTGCTTTTTTTTATCCTTCGATTGAATTATGAAAAAACTTATCGGAATTCTCCTTGCGATTATCATTATCCTCTGTGTAGGAATATATCTAGACTATACAAATGCAGATCTTATAAGAAAGAGCACGTTTACCGACAGCTCTTATAAGTAGAGACAATCAAGATTCATGCCCCTTACAGGCAATATTTCGAAGATCCCATTACAATTTTACCAAATCTATCTTAATAATCTCTATATAAATATCCAGATCTACAATAAAGAGCAAACCGAGGGAAATTGGCATACGATTATGCATAATATGGAAGAAGAAGCATAATAATCCCCTTTCCGTTCAGCACACAGGGTTAATAAAGAAGCTGGTCCTCACCAATATCCAAATAGACCTCATTCTATAGAGCGCCTAGAGTTTGACAATGTTGACTCTGAAAAAGGGACCCTTATCCAAGAAATTTCTGAAATCATTGTTCAGAAAATGATGGACTCCATCTTCTTAGAAAAAGGAGCACTTCCGCTTCTATGACACACCAAAAGCTTTCATCAGAAAAAACCTGAGATCCAAGCTCTCTTTTTAATTCAGATCTTTTCAATACTAAGCTACAGCGTTCTCTATTCTACTCTTGTTCTCTATACAACAAAAGGTCTCCTGCTATTGAGTAGGATAATAGCAATACGCGGCCGGCCATTTAGGTCGGATGATAAGAGGTCCTAAAGTGGTTTCTAAAAGTGAGAAGATGATCTATAACTCGATCAAAATATGGTGTCCCTTAACAACTCCTCAAATCTTTGCCGAGTATCAGAATTTTTTTAACAATGTAACCTGCTATAAATACAGATTCTCTCAATACGATTGCTCTTGCCTATCTTTTAAAATGGGTGCATTCGATAGGAAAAGTTGTTCGAATCCCTTATCAATTTGCTATTTCTCTATCCTTAGATTTTAAAAAGGGAAAGGAGGGCGGAAAAATCCGCATAAAGTGACCCAATTTTGAACCATTTTAGTTATAAGTCTTTGGGACTGATTTTATCATGGCTCAATCCGTTCTCTAATAACGCTTCAAGTCTTGGCTTGCAGTGGCATATTTGTTTTGGCTAATCAGGTAGTCTGTACAAATATCTAGATTTTTAATAAATGATATCATTCATTTTATAGCTGAAAGATAGAAAGAGCGAAAGCGGACTCAGAAAGGGTCGGATTCCTTTTGATGTCATTTTTCCCTTAAAGAAGGGAGAGTTTGATGGAATTATCGTTCCTGTTTTAACTTATAAATATGGACCCAATCTTAACCTTTCCCTTATCTATAGTGAAGAGACAGGTGAGTATGAAAAAGATCTTTCTCACCCCTATTGGGAAATCCCCTTAGTTCATTAGAATCAAAAAAAATCCTATAAAGAGAGCCTTCTAAAGATGTTTTTTTATTTACCAACTGACAAGCTAATCACCTGATGCTTTCCACTCTCTTCATCTAAAAGAGAAATATCAAACACAGGAGAATAATGGGCTTTAGGGACAAAAATAAGAGTTCTAGAATAAGAATGGGGGCCAATAAGAACGTTACCTCTTGCTTTTTGATCAAAGTCTGCGTCTAAAGCTCTATTTGCATTTGATGATTTAATTCCATCAACAAAAGCAGGAATAAAGAGAGGCCAAAGAAACAGTCCTCCAACACTATATCCTGCAACACGTCCCACAGTAGAGGTATGCACAGTACGTGCTACTAGCTCAGAGTTGGCACAAGGAAGATTGACATCTCTAGTAGAAAAACTATAGTGTTTGTCTAAATTATTCCTAAATGTCAGTTGAATCGGTTGGTATCCTTTAGCAATGACATTGCGATCTAAATAGGTAAAGCAGTCATCAACCGAATAAGCCTTACAACCAATTTCCATTCCTTGGATCTCTGAATAATTCCTTACATAGCCAGGATCAAGGGCAGAAAGAGAGTTTGCTTGATAAGATGCACAGCCTGTAAATAAAGCTACAACTGCAGCGATGGTTAATAGATTAATTTTTTTCATTGTTATTCCTTAAATTTTGCTCATTCAGCTTATCTTCTGCAGTTGTTTTTTGTCTAAGCGAATTCCTTCCAAAAGTCAGTCCAATACGGACAACAATTTCCTTATCCAATCCATAGCCTGGAAGATACCCAGAGGTTTTTCCACCCAGTTCACCGAAAAGAGCCACCTTTGAAAAGAGATTCAGTCTTCCTGTAACAGAAAGGGCTGCTCCCCAACGTCTTTTGTTTAAAGCAGAGCGAAAAAAAACCGCTCCACTATCCAACAGTTCTTTCACAGTGACTGGCGTATTAAAAACTGCTTGATTCCAACCATCAAACTTGAAACCAAGAGAACCTCTTCTCCCAGAGTAAAGAGGGTCATAAACAAGGCCTAGCCCAAAACTCCTCTTTCCTCCTTTCAAGTAGAAGTAAAGAGGATTCCCCTTGTAGAGAAAGAAATTTTCTAAATAAGCTTCGGGCGCATAGGGAGCATAACCAATTTTTACATTGGGAAGGTATTTGAGGTTTTCTCCAAAAGAAAGCATTGGGAATTTCCATGGTTTCCCTTCAGCGATGTAATATAAAAAAGAATAGTATGAGTAAAAAGTCATCGGATCTAACCAGTTGAAAAGCGTCCAGCGGATGAGTTTTCCATGAGTCAGTTCACCATCGGGATAGGAGTGATTATGGAAATACATGTAAGCTTTGACATCATTTCCCGAGTCACTATCCCCTTTAAGCCTTCCAAGGTGAGTAATCAACGTGTACCAAAAAGTCGATTGTTGGGCTTGGTTATATAGAGTTGCTAATCGCCCATCAATTTCTCCTTTTGCAATCCATTGCATTTTTAAATCACGAGCCAAGATTTGCTCCGCTTCCAGACCTGCAACAGCAATAGCGAGACTCTCCCCCATAGTCATGCGATAATATTCCTTATCATCAAAATAGGTCGCTCCATTCAGTGGTGAAATAGTATATTTTTTTGGATGATACCCAAGTTCACGCAAACGATATCCATGTCCAAATACCTCATGTTGAGTCACACCAGCAAGCATATTAATATTGTACCAAAATAAAAACTGCTCAAAGGTTCTTCTCCAGACCTTCATCGTTGAATCTTTATTAGATTTCATGAAGAGAGCATCCTCTCCTTGAATTATTAAGTCTTGAACAAAAATTAAGTTGGCAGCACCAGAATAGGGAGAAAAGTGAGGGTCAACCATCACTGTCTGATTTGCAAAAGCACTTCCCATGATCAATAACAAACAAAAGTTCCGTAAGATTTTCATTTCATTTTCCTTTCCTAGAATGGAAGTGTAAAAGATTTAGCAGTTCTAAAGCCGAAAGTGCATTGGAAAAAGATTTTAGAAGGTCTTAGATCTTCTGTCAAGAAGGTTAAAGGGTTGTGTGTGTTTTGGGCAAGATTATAAGCAAATGACCATGCAGGTCTTAAAAGAGCTAGGAAAACCGTTCTTCCTACTTTGCAGTGGCAACACTGATTGGGGAGCTGTTGCAATGGATGTAGGAAGGCGCTATATGTCAATGGAAGAGAGTCAGAGATAACAAAACATCTAGTTAGGTGCTGTTTAGAACGAAAGAGATTTAGAGACTTCCGAGTACAAAAGTTTTGAGTTTATAAAAAATAGGTGTTTTTGGACGGTTTTTGATAGATTTTATAGTTTTTAAGTGTTGAGAACTGAAAAACCCAACTCATTTAGAGACACCTCTTCCTAGTACCCTGAGCTTTGGATTTTCTATGCTGCAATCATC
>JAUHQH010000141.1 GCA_030408485.1 Candidatus Neptunichlamydia sp.
GTCGTATCAAATACTTCTTCAAGCATTTGGTTGAACAGCAAATGATTATCAGGAGGAATAATACTCTCGTTTGCTAATGCTGCATTGTTACAAATGCTGACAGCTAAAATAATAATACTAATTAATGTTTTAAAATATACACGCATACGTCCTCTCATTTGTTTGCTATATATACTATTAAGACTAAGTTCATAACTCAATAATCTCCTGAACAATAGGATTGCCATATTCCACTCTACCTGCTTTTACAGTGAGGTTGCTAAAAGGTTTATGATAGGAGCTGCTGTGAGTATGGCCACATAAAACTAAAAAATCTATTTCTGGATTGCCTATTGTCGCTTCCAGCAGCACATCGCCTGTTATTTTTGAGGCAAAAAATGGTAGATAATCATCGTTGCTGATTTCTCCTTCATGCATACAGCTTTCTCTAAATGGTGGCACATGAACTAACACGATGATTTTTTTAGGCGAGTGTTGTTGCATTGCTAATTGCAGATTTTTCTTTAATCTTGCAGCGTCACTATCGGCTAATTTTTGCATCGCATCTAGAAGTTGGTATTTACCAATAATACTGCCTTCTCGAAGCTCTTGGATCATGCGACTATCATTAAGCATAACTCTGCTATCAGCATAATTGCCATAACGGCCATCAGCCCAGCAATCTTCTCCAAGCAGCAGAGTATCTTTACTTAATTGCACTAAACCAGTTTCAGGCAACCAATTTATTGATGGATTTGCTTGAGATAACTGAGTAACTGTTTGCCTAACATTTTCAACGCTGCTTTGATAATAATCATGGTTACCTAAAACGAAATAAATTGGTTTAGTGATATGCTGAGCCATTTCTTCAAGAATCTCAGAAACAGTTGGAGCCTCAGCAATATCACCACTAACTAAAACCGCATTAGAGTCTGTAGCGACAATATCCTGATAGAATCTTTTTCTGTCAGCAGATTCTAAAAAATTCAAATGAATATCAGTAATCCAGGCTAGTTTCATGGTAGCCTGCTGATAACATTATCTAAAACAAACTGGTATGCTTCATCAAAATTCCACTTTAATCCTGTTGGCAGCAATGCATGCATATCTGACGGGAAAGCTTGGTGATCACGTTTAAGCTCTAGGTTTTTTATAAATTCATCTTTAGTGAAATGAGAATCATCATTAGCACAGTATTTGGTAAATATTTCAAATACGCGATCCAGGTTGATCAGTTCATTTTTGGTAACATACCATAAATCAAATAAATCTCGTCCTTTGCGTCTTTGATAAAGAGCTCTGAGTTTAGTCGCCATTAACTCGTCAATTTCATAAGTCGCAATTTTGGCATTGCCGCTCCACCAATCAGAATTCACATTAAAATCTTCAATGCGTAATGGCAGCACTTGGAAATGCTCAGTAGTGTTGATTTCAATCTTGAGTTTTGCTGGCAGCTTATTGATCGCTTCGTATTTATAAATCAATTTGGCACTGCGCCTCGTTACTTTCCATTTAGGATCACCAAGCCAAGGTTTTAGAACTACTCTTATTGCATCTATTGTCTGGCCTATGGGATCAGCATTTTTTTGGACAAAATCTATATCCTCACTATACCTAGAAGGAGGCTTCAGAAATAATTTGTTCAGTGCCGTACCGCCTCTAAAAACTAAAGCTTCACTTACATGCGGATCATTATATAAATCCGTTAATGCTCTGCTTATTATTAAGTCTTGCTCAACTTGAGCAGGGGTTTGCCATTTGACATATTGTCGCCATTTTTCTATAAAATTTTCTGGTATCATAAATCACTCTCAAAATCAGTATTTTCAATAATTTTCCATTTTTCACATTTAGGATGTCCGGTTCTTGATATATAAGGCACCAGAGCAACATAAGGACGATCTAAGCCTTGTAGATATTCTGCAAGCTTTTGGATGATTTTCTCTTTCTTCTCTTCGTCCTCAATCACATCAATTCTTTCTAGAATAAAGCCTAGCCTTTGTATCTGGCAGATTTCTCCTAATTCTTCTGCAAGTGCCATGAGTTTATCCTCATCAATGCTAGGCGCAAGTTCAGATAAAACGGTAGCAATGTGGCTAATGCCGCCAGCTCTCTTGCTGTATTTAAACAAATCAATCGCCAGTAGCTCAGGAGTTGATACTTTCAAATAACCAGTGCTAACGACAAAATCTTGAGTTGGCAAGCCTTGTAGAGAATCTTTATAAACAAGCTCAATAACCACATCGCCAAATTCAAGGGAGTGTTTGATTCTCCTGTTAGTAATGACCTGGAAGCGCGCTGGCTTTTGATGGGTTGCACCATGGAATAATCCAGCGCTGAGCAATCCAACATAATAATCGGCTTGTAGGTGTTGCATTATGATAGGCACCAGCTCTTCTGCAGGAATTGAACCGTAAGATTGATATTCAGGTGGTACAATGACATATAGCCCATTGACAGGGCTTATAACCTTCTTATCTCTTTTTAATCGGTACAAACCAGATCTAGCAGAACTATCAGATAGCTGCAATTCCGCACGTATTTCCTCAGAGGTGAAATGTCGCCTGCCGCTAGCTCTTAGTTGCTGAATATATTCTGAAAACATGGTATGTCCTAAAAGTGTTAAAAAATGCCACTTATAGGACATGGTATCTCAAGAATTGACTTCAGTCAAGCATTATTGTATGATATGTCCTAAAAGTAGCAAATATCATCACTAATAGGACATATTGTATTTTTGCCTAGTTTAGCAAGAGTGGTCAAGCGTAAAACCTGCATTGCCTATATTCTTGGAATTGTGAATGGGTAGACAAAGAATTATGGTTATTATGAGTTACAAAGAGCGCGTTAACAGAGTTATTGATTTTATAGGCAAGCATCTTGATGAAGAGCTTGAACTAGATGAACTGTGCCGCATTGCTTGTTTTTCAAAATACCATTTTCATCGTCTATTTACAGCACATGCAGGTGTATCTTTAAAAAGCTATATCAAATGGCTCCGGCTTAAACGAGCTGCTCACCAATTGACTGTGCAGAAAGAAGATAAAATTATTAACATCGCTTTGGATGCGGGATTTGAATCTCATGAAGCATTTAGCCGAGCTTTTAAACAAGTATGCGGCCACTCACCAAGTGGTTTTAGAAGCAATGCCAATTGGAGAGAATGGGAAAATCCACCATATTCATTGCATATTAAAGGTAAAAAGATTATGACAATCACAATAAAAGATCTGCCATCAAGAAGGTTGGCAGTGATGGAACATCATGGCGATCCTATGAAATTGTCCATTACGTTGGATAAATTAATATCATGGGCCAAAGCACAGCCAATTAATTTAAAACCAAAGGCAGGCGAAGCATTTGGGTACGGGTACCATGATCCCAGGGAAACACCGCCAGAAGAGTGGCGATTTGATTTGGCTCTTACAGTGCCGCAAGATTTTAAATTGAGTGATGAAGTGATCGATAGAGAGTTACCAGCTGGTAGATATGCGGTTACGACTCATAAAGGATCTCGAGACAATATCGGCGATACAATTTATCATCTATATCGCGATTGGCTTCCAGAATCTGGTGAGGAATTAGGTGATTTGCCATGTATCTTCTGCTACCATAATTTTGATCATGAAGTTGCAGAGACAGAGCTTCTAACTGAAATTTGGGTACTGCTTAAGTAATAATATATTTTTATGACATGTCCTATTTGTAGCATTTATTGACATTTTTAGGACATGATGCATATAAGCTTATTTCATATTTCCCACCCAGTTTGGAGAGCGCTATATCTAGGGATACCAACCTCCGCCATTGACTACAAATAAACTTTCATATGCCCGAGATGGCATAGCCTCAAAAGCCCACCATTTGCGGGCTTTTTTGCTCTTTTCAACAGATCATAAAAATTTAAATTGAAAATACTATATCAGTTCTTCTCCATCCCTTTCTTTCAAGGCTTTGATGATCCCTTTTCCTCCATCGGTAATGTAGAGAACCTCTCCTTCTAAACTGAGTCCCCTTTATTCTAGGCTTTGTTTGTTCTTTTAATTCGTTTTGTGTCATCTTTCATTTTGTGGCTCCTTGTTGTTATTTTTTTGCCATTCTGGCATCTGGAGCCACGTTTTTCAAATCCTAGTTTCAACTACTTTTCGGATATCCTCATAAATAATATTAGAGGGAAGGTATGAATCGCAAAAAGGAACATAAACTCACTGATAGAGTTGCTTGTATTATTTTAGCTGGAGGACAAGGCACTCGCCTTTTCCCACTAACGCAGCATCGATGTAAACCTGCTGTAAATTTTGGTGGACGTTATCGATTAGTCGATGTTGCAATTTCTAACTCCCTTAACTCCAATATGAATCATATTTATGTGATTTCCCAATATTTTTCGTCAGCATTGAATCAGCATATTAAAGAAACCTTTCCCTTAGATCATTTTCAAGGCGGAAGTCTTAACCTTCTTTATCCCGAAAAACGACCTGAAGGAAAAATCTGGTATGATGGAACAGCAGATGCTGTACGCAAAAATCTTGAGGTGTTAACACAGTTGCCGATTGATTACTTTTTGATCCTTTCAGGTGATCAAGTATACAATATGAATTTGGAAGCAATGGTTCAGTTTGCTTACGATAAAGATGCTGATTTAACGATCGCTTCCTTACCTATCGGACAAGAGCAAGCCTCTCGCTTTGGCCTTCTTAATATTGATAACGAAGCCAAGATCATTGATTTCCAAGAAAAACCATCTGACCCAGAAGTTCTGAAAAAATTTGAAATCCCTGATGATTTTGTCCACACACATGATGTCCACTGCTCGAACCCACCTTGCTTTTTGGCTTCAATGGGCATTTATGTTTTTAAGAAAGAAGTGCTCATTAATTTATTGCAGGAAGACAAAGGACATGATTTTGGAAAGCATATGATTCCCTCGCAACTAAAAAAGGGAAAGGGTACGACTTTCCTTTATCAAGGTTATTGGGAAGATATTGGAACCATCTCTTCCTATTATGAAGCAAATCTCTCCCTTACCACTAATGACCTTGGCCTAGACCTATATAATGAAATTCTCCCTATCTACGCCCATAACCACTATCTCCCAGGAGCACGCCTGAAAAACACCTTATTGAAAGACTCAATTATTTGTGATGGTGCGATTGTTGAAGGGAAAGAAGTCTGCCATAGCATTATCGGTGTCCGTTCTGTTGTTAAAAAAGGATCGGTTATTAAAGACTCCATCCTTCTAGGGAATAAAACTTACACAGACGTAAAAGATGCTACAATCGACTATACCATCGGTGAAAATTGCCATATCGAAAAAGCAATCATCGATCTCGACGTTCGAATTGGAAATAATGTTCATCTATCAAACAAAGAAAACCTTCAGTCCTACGATGGAGAAGGAATCTATATTCGTGATGAGATTATTATCGTCACTAGTGGAACGGTCCTTCCCGATGGCTTTACGCTATAATTAGAAAAGAGCTTCACACTCTTCAACTGATGTACGCTTTTACAGTAAATAGACGCATGCCGTGCTCTTTAAAAACTCATGCGCTTCAGGGTCTGTTTTTCTAAGCGTGTCCATCGGAATTTCCCCAAAACTATTTATGACAGTCCAATTTGCTCCTACATCAAGTAATGCGCGAATCATTCACTGGATCCCGCCTGACGCAGGCAATATGCAGTGGTGTATTTCCTGCATCACTCAATCATCGGTTTATTCACAGAAACAACGTTAAGCAATCTCCTAGTAGGGCTGTTGAATATCTTCCTTAGATTGCCCCCAACTAAAGCTCGAGTAATCTGGTGCAGTTGTTCAAGCTCGTCCATCGCTGACTGATAGATCATCTGCATCAGCTCAATATCTTCTTGACAGTTTTCATGGAGCTCTCTTGTATTCCCTTTAATTTCATTCATAAGATTGAAAAGACTTGATTGCTCATCTATCTCCTGATCCTTAATATACTGTTGAACAACACGAAATTTTTCCTGGAAATCCTCTAAAGTAGCCCTCAGGAGTCGTAGTTAGCGGAGGTGTGACACGCGACTAATTAACCCTAGAGCAGTAAAAAGAGATTTTAAAAAATAAAAACCCATCAGAGCAATGACACCTGTCCCAATGAGATAAACGATCCGTTCTCATGGATTTAGTTTAAAAAAAGCGCCCGGAAGATTTTGATACTGTCTTGAAATAATTCCTTCTAATCTCATAATAACCTCTTCAAAAGGTCAAAGTTATTATAATTTTATAATAATAAAATTTCCTTTTTTCATAAAAACAAAATAAAACTAATTGTTAATTTTTTTATTATAAAAATAAAATTTACTACTATCTTTATTGACTCCAAAAAAAAACCTCCTTATAGTTAAAAAGCTAAATTGAAGTTGGATTTGTCATGAAGATATGGGGAATCGCTGATTTACACCTTTGTTTTGGAGCTCCAGATAAGAGTATGGAAGTCTTTGGGGCTGCCTGGGAAAATTATGTAAGGCGGATCGAAGAAAATTGGGAAAAAGTCATTGATCCAGAGGATCTTGTCTTAATTGCTGGAGATATTACTTGGGCAATGAAGCTTGAGGACGCAATGAAAGATCTCCTTTGGATTGGTGCCCTTCCAGGAACCAAGGTGATTTTGAAGGGAAACCATGACTATTGGTGGCCCTCAAATAAAAAGCTTTCGGAAAACCTCCCCTCTTCAATTCATTTTATCAACAATAACGCTTTTACGATTGGGGAAGTGACGATTGGAGGAAGTCGGCTCTGGGATACAAGTGAATATTCTTTTAATGAATACATCAACTTTGTAGAAAACTCTGTTGTTAAAGAAAAAAAGCTCAAGGAAGGAGAAATTGAGCGGATCTACAGTCGTGAGCTAGAACGCCTCCGTTTAAGCCTTCAGCAGCTGGATTCTAAAGCGTCATATCGCGTTGCAATGACCCATTATCCTCCTATCAGCGCTGACTTAAAGGAATCTAGAGCATCAAGAATTCTTGAAGAGTTTAGAGTCAACGTCTGCGTTTTTGGACATCTGCATAATGTTAAAAAAGACTACTCGCTTTTTGGTGAAAAAAACCAGGTTCTCTATCTTTTTACTGCAGCAGATTACCTAAGTTTTGAACCTATGCTAGTGAAAGGCTAACAAGCTCTTTCAGCTGTTCAAGGGCTTGATTGGGAATGGGAATTGTTTCTTGGAGATTTTTCGCTGTATGTTCTTCTAGAATTTTTGTAACGATTGCTTCTTCTTTTTCCATCTCAATCGCATTAAAATACTCTACCGTCAACATCAGAAGCTCTCGGAGATCCTCTTCTGTTTCGATTTCCTCTAAAACTTGATAGTAAGTGAGTCGGAAAAGCTCTGTTTCTTCAACATAGATTAGATAATGAAGTGTTTCGAAAAGTAGATAGAGTTCAGGTTCTTCTTTTAGTGACCCCAAAAGACGATGGATCATAATTTTCCCTTCTTCCATATCAGCAGCTGCAACAAGACGAGCCTTTAGGAGATCGAACCACCGCTTATTATCCACGTAAGGATAAAAGCCATCGAGAAGTTCATTCGCATACTGTTCATTCCCTGCATCAATTTGGTGCGCAATGTATTCAAAAATAAAGACTTCTAAGTCATGGCAAGAATAGGCGGAAAAGAAATGATAGCCTTCACGTGCCTCTCCCCCTTCATCAACATTGTCATCAAGTATCGCTTGAAAACTTTCCAATGCTCCTTGTAAGTCTTCTTCGCAATCTATATCCCCTTCTTCATAACGTTCGATCAAATGATCAAACTCATCGACAAAGATCGATAAAGATTGCTTATGAGGAACTAACCGACGCCAAAGTCCAAAAACAACTAGGAAAACTTTTTCATGCTTTTCATAGTCTTCTTCCAAATAGAGGCAATCCGCTAAGCCTTCAGGACTATCGCATTGCTCCACATACAAAAGGAAGTTTTCTCGATCAATAAAAATCTCCATCTGTTCGAGTCTTTCAAAAAGTTCCTCTTCAGAAAGAGCACAATAATCTTCAACCTGCCACTCTTCAACTTCTAAAGAGGGGTTGTTTTTAAGATTCATTTGTAAAAGATTATAAAGGGCACGTCCTTGATAGATCATAGCATCCTAATTCAAATAAACTCTATTCAATAGATTTTACACCTCTTGAATGAATAAGTCAAAAAAGCGCTATTGTTCGACTGGAAATTAATTAAACCAAGTAATTAATATAACCCCATGTTCGTACAAAAACGGCCTTTTATCTTAATCGAAGTTTTCATTGCGATTGCTCTCCTTACACTCTGCGTTTTTCCTTTAATAGGATCCTCTATTCACTCTTATCGCAGACAAAAAGAGCAACTCTTAATGATCGAGCTTGAAAGACAGGCCGAGCTTTATTTTTATCAAGTATTGAAAGAAAAAGTTGGAGACCTCGATTATGGCTTAATCCCTACTCAAACAGCTTCGTGGAAACCTTTTAAAGAATTAGAACTCTCCTTTGGAGAAACCAAGGAAATTTATTATCCCCATTATCATCTCTATTATAAGTCCAACTCTAAGAGCAAAACGCATAAAAAGGTTTGGTGTGAGATTTGTTTTCCAACAAAGAAAAACACCTGCCCTAAAAAACCCTACAAATTTGCTTTTTCAGTAAAAAAAGTAGCCGAAAATTCTTCAGATCCGCATGTTAACAATAAAGAAAAAAATTTAAAGAACCATGAAAGATCTGCTAGCAACGTTCAAACCATTCGTAGCGGCAAGTGAAAAACAAAAAGAGTTTTCTGCCCGCGCTATCATCTTAGGAATTCTACTAAGTTTAGTTTTTGCCATCGGAAATGCTTACTTAGGATTGAAAGTTGGAATGACAATTTCAGCATCCATCCCTGCAGCCGTCCTTTCAATGGCAATTTTACGAACCTTTTTCCAACGCGTAGGAATCTTAGAGAACAATATTGTTCAAACGGTTGCTTCTGTAGGAGAAGGGCTTGCAGGAGGTGTGATCTTTACCATTCCCGCTCTTTTTTTACTGGGTACCACCCCTTCGATACCTCATATCTTCACCTTGGCTCTTCTTGGAGGGATCCTTGGAATTCTTTTCATGATCCCGATGCGCCGCTATATCATTGTCCAAGAACATGGAGTCCTCCCTTTCCCAGAAGGAAAAGCCTGTGCTGAAATTCTAAAAACCGGAGGGGGAAATGCTTCCCAGGCATCTCTAGCAATATGGGGAATTATTATTGGAGCGATTTACAAACTTTTAAATAGTGCTCTATATCTCTGGAACGAGACTGTCTCATTTACAATAAAAAAATATCAGAATGCTTTGGTCAGCATGGATTGTACTCCCGCTCTGTTAGGAGTAGGCTACATTATTGGTCCAAGAATTTCAGCTGTTCTTTTCACCGGTAGTGCGTTAGGATGGTGGGTTTTAATTCCCCTTATTTCTAAATTTGGTTCAGGAGCTCCTCCCATTTTCCCTTCAAAAGTTCCGATTGAATCAATGAGTAGTACCGATATTTGGTCGAATTACATTCGGTATATCGGTGCCGGAGCTGTTGCAATCGGGGGTTTAATTACTCTGTTTAGAATTACTCCAGTGATTTGTAAAACGATTATTGAAAGCTTTCGAGAACTTTTTTATCTGCTGCAAAACAAGTCTAAAAAAATTGAACGAACGGACAAAGATATCTCTTTATCCTACCTTCTCCTTGGATCGATTGCGATTATTTTAGCGCTATGGCTCATACCAGGTTTTCATCTTAATATCTTTACCATTGTTCTTCTTGTGATTTTAGGATTTTTCTTTGTTGCTGTGACTTCTATCACTGTAGGGCTTGTTGGAAGTTCTTCAAGTCCTGTTTCGGGAATGACTATTACCACCCTTCTCATTACTTGCCTCATCTTTTTAGGGTTAGGATGGACCGATAGAATCCATTTAATTGCAGCAATCACAATGGGCGCTGTCGCAAATGTTGCGATCGCTATGGCAGGAACAACATCACAAGATTTAAAGACAGGGTTTCTATTAGGTGCAACACCTCGCTTGCAACAAGTTGCTGAAATTATTGGACTCATCCTCCCAGCTGCTGCTATTGGGTTTACTCTCTACTTACTCAATAATGCTTATGGTTTTGGGAGTACGAAGCTCCCTGCTCCACAAGCGACTCTAATGGCCCTCATTGCAAAAGGAGTCATTCAACAGGAACTTCCTGTGATTCTTGTTATGATTGGCATTGTCTTTGGCTTAATGATCCATTTTATGAGAGTTCCAGTGCTTCCCTTTGCAATCGGCCTCTACCTCCCCCTATCTTTGAACTCAGCAATCATGTTAGGAGGAATTGTGAACCTGATTACGGAACATTTCACAGATGATAATAAAAGCATTCAGCGAGGTGTTTTAATTTCTTCAGGTCTTGTTGCTGGAGATGCTTGTATAGGGGTCCTTGTTGCCCTTCTCACAGTTTTAAACATTGTTCCATCGAGTAACCCTGGTTGGTTAAATGATTGGTTCTCTATCGGATTCTTTATTCTTCTTAGCCTATGGCTAGGATTCACTTCCTATAAAAGAAAAAACACCCTCGAAAATTCTTGATCGTTATTGCGAGATAGGTTTATGAAACAAAAAAAATACCCCTTTACGCTAATGGAAGTAATGGTCGGTTTTGCGATTATGTCATTGGTATTAGGAATGATTTTTTCTTCACTTTATCAAGAAGCCAATCTGAAAAGAAAAATCGAAAAAATGGAAAAAGCCATCATGACTCATGTTGAGGTTCAACAATTTCTCGATCGGGTTTTTGCAAACCATATTTCTTCTGACCCACAAAGTACTAAAAGAACATTTTACACAAAAGATGACCCCAGAGCTAAACTCTCGATCACTTTCGATAACGGAATCGATAGAAATCCTTTATTTTGCGGAGAAACCGAAGGAATCCTGTGTATTGAAAACAGTGATTTAGTTTTTAAACTAAAAGAAGGAGAACCTCTGTCTCTTATACACATCT
>JAUHQH010000142.1 GCA_030408485.1 Candidatus Neptunichlamydia sp.
GAGATGTGTATAAGAGACAGGTTCTTAACACTCCCATAAATGGTATGAGTGGGTATGTCGGAACTGTCGCTTGGATACAAATCACAAGAAGAGGAGCATTCTTTGGAGGTTTTGGTATGGTTATCCTTTATGCGACCGAGATCTACAAGAAGAGACAAAAGAAACCGGAATTTTAAACTTGGGTAGAAAAAAACTTAAATATTCTTTAAGCCGATGGTCTTGATAATTCTTCTCACTTTCAATGTAAGCCGTTGGGCAGAACCCAAACTCTTCATCAGGAACAGGTATGACCTTAGCATGGATAATCCCTTCGACGTTCCCAAGAATTTTTTCAATTTCTTCAGGGTGGATATTTTCACCACCGCTGATGAAAAGACGATCTTTTCTTCCCCAAATTCGAAGCCCTGTTTTATGAGAATAGGTTCCAAGGTCGCGTGTTTCAAAGTATCCCTCAGGGTTTAAAGGAAGATCAAAGGTTCCATCACTTTGAAGATAACCTTTAAACAAAACTTTTCCTTTCACAAGAATTTCCCCATCTTTTCCGATTTTTAGTTCGCGATAGGGGAGAGGGTGGCCTAATGAAAAAAATGTCCGATCGAAATGAGTTGCAATCTGAGAACTCATTTCAGTCATCCCATAAGTGAGGTGGAGATTGATATTGCGACTTAGGGCTTTTTGATAAAGAGAAGAGGGGATATGCGCTCCTCCAATAAGGATATGTTTGTAAGGAGAGATCTTTTCTTCATCTAAAAGTCGCTTAAGTTGAGTAGGAACTAATGAAAGGTGGGTTATATTTTTGACGTCTTCACCTAGAGCAACCGCTGCACCAGCTAAAAATGTTCGGAAGAGAAGAGCAATACCGGCAATGTGATAAAGAGGAAGAAAGAGGTGGTAGCGATCCCCCTTTTCAATAGGAAGATAAGCATTCGAACCAAGAGCGCTATAGTAATGATTCCCTAGGGTATGGCAAGCAATTTTTGGTTTAGCCGTTGTTCCAGAAGTAAAAAGGTAAGTAGCGCTTTGTTTTTTTTCTAAAAAGCTTTGCCCCGAAAGCTTTCCCTTTCGAAAAACTTTAGAAAAAGGGAGAGAGATCTGTTTGATTTTTGGAAGTTTCATTCCATCTGGATAAAGTAGAAAAGGAACCCTGAGCTCATCTAAGCTTTGGGGAAGAGTCTCTAAGGGATGATAAGTATTGATAGGGCAGGCTATTGCCCCTAATCTAAATAGGGCGAAAAAAATAAGGGGAGTTGGGAACTCTTTGTTCGGCAGGATTGCTATAGGATCATGAGCTCTAACTCCACAATCTTTCAATGAAGAAACAATTCCTTCAATGAATATTTCACAGTCTAAATAACTCCATTTCTCTTTTTTAGAGATTAGGGCAAGGTCTTTTGGGGTTTTTCTAGCGTAAAGAGAAAAAGGACACTCAAATACATTCATCGAGGATAACCTGCAATCTATCCATTTTTAATCTCCACTCTTTGGGAAAGTGAAGGTTTCCATTTTTATAATAGGACTCTTCTTCAAATAGGGAATCTTCAAAAAGATGACAAGTTCCCAGCCCCATGGGTTTCAATGGGAGTTTCAACCGGTAAGCAAGCTTTGCAAGTTGATAGATCCCTAATTCACTTTCATAGCTACTACTCAAAATAAAATCGACCCCTTTTACTTTTTTTGGAAGAGGATATCCATGGAGCATCGGTTTAACAATATGCATTTTTACCTGAGGGTAAGGAGGAGTATCTCCACTCAGAAGTGATTCATCAAGAGCGACTGGATGAGGAAAGGCGGAAGGATTTTCACCAGCTTTCAAAGGTTCTTCAAAATAGTCGAGGTGAGGGAAGTGGTTTGCTAAGGTCATCGCCTCTTTTAGCTCCCATTTTTGGTTCATATCAACCCCAGAACAGTCACTTTTCTTAACTTTTTTAATCGCTTCTTGTAGCGTAAGATGACCAATTTTTATTTTTTCCTTTTCAAGGATGCGGATGGGAATGGCATCAATTTCTAAAGGCTCTAAAAGATCAAGCATCGCTGCAGCTTGGCCCCATTGAACCGAAGGATAAGAAGAATCGTTTCCTTCAATCAAATCTCTAATTGCTTCATCTAGAGTTTCCTGACTAAAACCCGGTAGGGGAGCTACTTCTCCCCATCCTGTTTTCCCATTTTCTGATTCTAGACGGATCAAGACTCCCTCTCTAGTGCCCTGATTAAAACGGCGAGAATAATAGTAAAGTGTCCATTTCATTAATTTATCCCCTCTTAAAAGATCCATCCAAGGATAAAAAGAAAGGTATATAGCGTCAGCAATTTCCCGACTTTTGGAAAAAGAGGAGCAAGACTTTTCGGATCTGAATGATTGAAAACATCTCTCACAATAGGAATCCCGATCCCCAATGTAGCTGTAGAAGTTAAAGACCAAGGATGCTTTCCAGTTAATCCAAAAAGAATAACTGGAGTGAGAATTCCTAAGAAGATACAAAAGGCAAACTCCCATCGGCCAAAACTCATTCCAAATCGGACAGGAAGGGACTTTTTATTTGCCTGTTTATCACTTTCATAATCCCGGAGATTATTCATCACAAGAATGGCAGTTGATAAGAACCCTGGAGGAACTCCTGCAAGAATCGCAATAGAGGAGATTTCTCCCGTCATAAGATAGACAACCCCACATGTAGCAACAGGTCCAAAAAAGATTAAAACAAAAAGATCACCCAGTCCTAAATACCCTAAAGGATAAGGTCCTCCTGTATATAGATAAGCAAAGAGGATGGCGAGAAGAGTCAAAAGACCAATGTGCCATCCTCCAATGAGCATTAAATAGATCCCAGCAAGCGCTGCAATTCCAAACACCCCAAAAGTAACTTTACGCATCTTCTCAGGAGAGACAAGCCCTGCTTGAACCAGGCGACGAGGCCCTTTTCTTTTAGGGGTATCTATTCCTTTTAAGAAGTCGATATAATCATTCGCAAAATTGGTTCCAATTTGTACTGCAAGAGCAAAAATAATACAGGTCAAAAAGACTGCAATAGGAAAGCTCTTTTGCTCGAAAGCAATGGCTCCTCCAATTAAAGTAGGAGAAAGGGAAGCAATAAGCGTTTTGGGGCGGGTTCCTTCTATCCAAATGTTCATGGCCTTTTAGGGAATTTTGAAAAATCGGGTTTTCGTTTTTCTAAAAAGGCTCGGTGTCCCTCTTGGGCTTCATTAGACATGTAGTAAAGAAGTGTTGCATTCCCTGCAAGTTCTTGAAGACCGATTTCCCCATCACAATCAGCATTAAGACCTGCCTTTAAGCAACGGAGGGCAAGGGGGGAGTGCTCCAGCATTTTTTGGCACCATTCTACAGTTATTGTTTCGAGGTCTTCAAGAGAAGCAACATGATTGACAAGTCCCATTTCTAAAGCTTCTTGAGCACTATATTGGCGACAGAGATACCAAATTTCGCGGGCTTTTTTCTGTCCGACAATACGTGAAAGATAGCTTGCACCCAGACCGCCGTCAAAAGATCCAACTTTTGGCCCTGTTTGGCCAAAGATCGCATTATCAGCTGCAATCGTTAAATCACAAACCACATGGAGAACATGTCCTCCACCGATGGCATAACCAGCAACCATTGCAACAATAGGTTTTGGGCAACTGCGCATGGCTCTTTGGAAATCGAGAACATTGAGTCGATGGACACCTTCATCATCTGAATATCCTGCATCGCCTCGGATTGATTGATCACCACCAGAACAAAAGGCTTTTCCTCCAGCACCAGTTAGAATAATGACACCAATTTGATGATCATTACGAGCATCTTCTAAAGCATGAAGCATCTCTTGAACTGTTAGAGGGCGAAAGGCGTTGTGGATTCGCGGACGATTAATCGTGATCTTTGCAATTCCATCCATCTTGTGATAGAGGATATCAGTATATTCACCAGAAACTTTCCATTGGAGTTTTTCTTCAGTTGTTTGTCTCATAAGACCTCCGGCTAATAATTTCAGCTATTGTTTTGGGCGCTTCAAGGTGAATGGGATGGCTAGCATTGGGAATCCACATCACCTCATGATTTTCCATGAGACGTTTTCCTATCTTCCGATATTTTACATCACTTTCTCCAAATAAAAACAGTAAAGGAAAAGAGAAATTTTTTAGGTATGGCCATAGGCTTGGGAGTTTTGCAGGACTCAAAGTGCGTAAGACTTCAATAAGAGACTTTGGGTCGTGTTCTTTTCTCCTTTTTTTGACCTCATCTGTAAGGGAAAAAAAAGAAAAAAGCTCTTGTGCATACCATTTTTCTAAAAAGCAATCCATTCCTTCATTTTCTATGATAGCGATCCATTTTTCATCTTGGATCATCCTTTCCTCTCTTTTAGATTCCAGCCCTGGGTTTGCAGAAAGGATAACTAGAGAGTCAATTCTTTCGGGGAATTTTCGGGCAAAATCCATAGCTAGGCGACCTCCTAAAGAATATCCGACAACGATGGTCTTTTCAGGAATTTCTTTTTCGAGGAGAGAAAGATCTAAAGGTGTGCCGCAGTGTCCGGGAAGAGTTAAGACTTTAAAAGGTTGTTTGATATATTGAGTGAGGGGATTCCAGTCATCTGGAGAACCTAAAAAACCATGGAGGAAAAAAATCATACTCAAAAACCTTATCTGGAAAGGTTCGTTGTTTCCATTCGACTGAGGATTTCTTTGATATTGATTAAAATCCCTTGATAGATCTTTTTATTTCCATTAGGTTTAGTTTTGATTTCAATGATCCGACCTCTGGAAGAGGAAAGTGCTTCCTGCAAGTCTTTTATTATCTGAGGGCTTTCGTAGTCGATTTCAAAGAGACCACCAGCATCCTCAAAGGAGAAGTTATGGGGTGTTGTGAAATAGGTTTTAAAGATATCTTTTCTTTCACTAATAGGAAGAAAAGAGAAGATGTCTCCTCCATTATTATTAATAACGATGAGTTTAACAGGAAGATTTTGAAGAAGGGGAAGAGAGTTTATATCATGAAGAAAAGCTAAGTCACCAAGACATGCAATCACCGGTTTTCCACTTCCTTTAGCAAGTCCAGCAACTGTTGCAATATTACCATCAATGCCAGAAAGTCCTCGATTTCCATAGACCGTCCCGACCGGTTCTTCCGGAGAGAAAAAGGTATCTCCATTACGGATACACATGCTGTTAGAGAAGAAAAATAGGGTGGATGGGTTCCCTTGTGCCATCAAAGTGTGAAATAAATAAGGCTCACTTAAAGAAGAGTGCTCTTTAAAGTAAGAAGCAATGCCTCTTTGAGATAGATAATTGAGTTCTTTCCACGTCTCTAACCATTTTGATGGAGGATTTCCAGATAAATGATTGGGGAGTTTTCGAATAAAGTCTTCAGAATCAGTTGCGACTCGATGCGTTACAGAGTGAATAGGATCTTTGCGCTGAATATGAGAAGCAATATGGCAGTGGACTTTGGGTTTCTTTATGGCAATCCAGTTCATCAGTTTGCTAGAAACAAATCGATCACCCAATTGCAATATTGCATCTGGAGCAAAGTCTTCATTAGCACCAATGGCTTTAATAATGAGATCATAGTAGGAAATCAGGCCTGAACCCCAACCATGATTTCGAATGGAAGATAAAATATCGGGAAAAATAGGCCACTGCAACAGGCGGGAAAGAGCATAGATTTTTTCACAGTTTTGAAATTTTTCTGTCCCACTTACAAGGATGATTCCTTTTTCATATTCAGAAAGTTCATCAGCAATTTGCTCGAAAGTTTTTTCATCGATTTGAGGTTTCCCTATAGAAATCATTGTTTCTGCACTATGCATGGAGCGGTTTGATAGATGAAGGGAAAAGGGAGGAGTTTCGCCCATTTCATGAAGGGGCTTTCGAAACATGCAATTAAAGTGAACAGGGCCTTTAGGCTCAGATAAAGCATGACTCACTCCTTGGGCAACGGTTGTACCAATAAAAGCTTGAGAAATCTTAGGATCGGGGCAAGGAAAGTCACATTCCCAGTGGACAAAATTTTGAAAAATTTTCGTTTGATCCGTGGCTTGACTGGCACCAGTATCTCTGAGTTCAGGAGGACGGTCGGCTGTGAGCAAAATCAAAGGGATATGATCGTGATAAGCTTCCATGATTGCAGGGAGTAAATTTCCTACTGCGGATCCAGAAGTAACGATAAGAGCAACGGGTCTCTCACTCCCTTTAGCATATCCTAATGCATGAAAAGCAAGACCTCTTTCATCATAGTGGATGATTGTTTCTGCAAGAGGGTGATTTGCTGCAGCAAGTGTTAGTGGAGTGCTGCGAGAACCTGGAGCAATACAAAATGTTCGAACCTTATGATGGATGAGCTCTTTGATGATTAATTTGGACCAGAGTTCATTTAACATTCCTACTTCTTTCATAGAGAATTCACTCTCAGAACGCGCACATATTGTTTGATTTTATGCTCTAATTCATCCCATTCTTTTGAGGGAATAGATCCTAAAACAATCCCTGTTCCAGCAAAGAGATGAAGGTAGTTTTTTTCAATGAGTGCTGAACGAATTCCTACTAAATGGTGAGCTTCTATAGGGGAAACCCACCCGACTGGAGCTGCATACCACCCCCGATCAAACTGTTCTCTTCGCCCAATCTCATCAAAGGCTTCTTTTTTCGGAGATCCTCCTACAGCAGGTGTTGGATGCAAAGCTTCAATGAGCGCGGCATCTCGTATCCCTTCTTTTAAGGTTCCTTGAAAAGTATGGTAAAGGTGTTGCACTGTAGGAGTTTTTAAAACTTTTTGATCTTGGACTTCAAGACTTTCACAAAGAGGAGAGAGTGCCTCATGGATTCTGTTTTTAACCACGCGAAACTCATGCTGTTCTTTAGGATTGTTGATAAGATCATTCATTAACATCTCATCTCTCGTCTCTGTTTTTCCTCTAGGACATGTCCCAGCAACAGCAGCACTTTCAATACAAGATTTTTTTCTTCGGTAAAGAGTTTCAGGAGAAACCCCAATAAAAGCTGTTTCAGGAGAAAATTGAAAAGAAAAACGATTTTTCCCTTCCAAGTTTTTGAGTAGTGCATATGGAGATAGGGACTCTTCAAACTCAAATTGAGTTAACCGAGCAAGGACGACTTTTAAGTAATCTTCCCGCTTAATTCCTTGCAGAATTTCATTGACTTCATGTTCCCAAACTGGAAAAGGAGGAAAATCTAGTCGATTAATCATGGTTGCAGGAGTTTTTAAAGGGTTTTCTTCTATTAGGTGAAGATCTAAATTCTCTTGAACTCGGTTTATGCAAAGGAAGATTCCACTTTCTCTTCTTTCAATTTCAATAAGGGGAAGAAAGTAGGATGTTTCAGGAAAATTTCCCCAGTTATCTCGAGATCTCTTCATGAAATCAGAGCCTCCGAAAAAGCGAGGTCCTTCTTGCGATTCGAATAAAGGAAGAGAGTCTAACAGAAGCGCACTTCCGATTCCTGCAACGATTCCGTCTTCTGGATTTTCCCAGTAGATTTTTGGATAGAGAGTTTGAGCCTTTAGAAAAGCAAAAATATCATCAATCTCAATAGGAATTTCGATGCGCATATATGGGATTTCTTGCCCATTAATAATCAAAGGCTTCGGTTTGAAAGGGGTTTTTAACAGAGCAGTCAAGATCTCATTGGGAGGAGTTATAAGTCGGTTCTGCATGGGACCTTTTCTCCAATGTAAAGAGTTACTGCACCAAAAGTGAGTGGATAAGCTTTGACTCGATAAAATCCTGCTTTTTTGATTTTATCACAAAAAGCTTCTCCATAAGGGAAACTTTCGATTGTTTTATTTAAATACTTATAGGCTGAGACATTGCGAGAAACCCATCCTGCAACGTAAGGAAGAATGAAGCGTAAATAGGTCAAATAAAATCCTCGAATCAGTCGATTTTTTGGAAGAGAAAATTCTAAGATCATCAGATGCCCACAAGGGGTTAAGACACGAAAACATTCACTTAAGCACTTATCTACATCGGTAACATTTCGGATACCAAAAGAGATCGTAATACAATCAACAGCAGCATTATCTAAGGAAATATCTGTTGCATCGCCTTCCGTTAAGGTGATTTGATGGGCATAAGGTTTATCAATGATCTTTCCTTGACCAATACGGATCATTTCCTGGGATAGGTCAAGTCCTAAAGCGGTTTGAACCTGCTTTGATTTTTTCACAATCGTAATGAGTTGATCACTTGTTCCTGTTGCCAAATCGAGAAGGCGAATATCTTCCATTTTTGGCAAGTGGCGCATTAACTGTCGTCTCCAGTAAAAGTCAGCACCGAATGAGAGAAGATGGTTAAGTAAGTCATAATGGGGAGAAATTTGATCGAACATCTTCCAGACATTCTCTCTAGATTGTTGCTTGGCATTATCCACAAGAACTCCAATGTAACAGTTCATTCTAACAATCCTTTTTGAAAAAGGCAAGGGGCAAAACCCTTGAGCAGGGCGACTTCATAAAGTCACCCTGCTCTTAGATGAATTATCGGTAGAAGTGGAATTTGTTAACAAATAGGAGATAATTTTTGAAAATAAAAGTGTAGAAGAGGAATGCTTCTTGATTTTGCAAAAAGTTAATAGGCGAGCCCCCCTACCGCCATGGAAATAGGTAATAGCCAATTTACGTGTTCAAATGCAAAGTATATTTTTTTCAGAAAACCTTCAGAAGGAAATATCGTTTATCGATCGATGACAAGAAGAAAGAAAAATATCATGAGGCTAATAAAAGTGGACAAAATATAAGAAGGAGTTTTCTGAAAGAAGAGGAACCTTTCTCGATAGAGCCCATATTGACGAAGAAAAAGAAATAGTGATCCTTATTAATTAAAGGCTTCAGATGATGAGGCGTTCCAGATCAGGGGATCGCTGATATTGGAAAAGTCGATATAAAAATAGTTCGGTTGTTTCAAGAAAAAATAGCGCCATAATCAAGAGATCAGAAATCTTAAGAGTCAAGGGATGCAAATAGATGAAGCACATACAAAGATCCAAGGGAAAAGAGCGCATCGAGCTGCAATGACTAATAGCGATACGCTTATCAAGATAATAGTGCACTACCTTTTGGCTAAAATTCCTTTTTCGATCTTACTAACCAACATGTGGTTAGCTTCGATCTTCAAAGGCATTTTTATCATGAAAATCTCTGCGCTATTTCTTATATTATTCTTGATAAATGGTATCACTTCCTCCGAACAATAATTTTGAGGGTCTCCTTGACAAATTCCCAATTTTTGAAAAACGATGTGTATAACATGACTGGAAAAGCATGGCCTTTTCATTTAATTTTTTAAATAGGGGTACGTGTGAAGGCTTGAACATCATTAGAAAAATCTTTTCTTTGATAGAGATGATAACCTAGTCCTGCAATCATTGCACCATTATCAAGGCTCAGCCCCTTAGGAGGCCAAAAGACTGGGTAAGGAGTGCTTTCAAATATTCTGCGAAGCTCTCCATTTTGGGTTACTCCTCCTCCTAAATAGATCCCTTTACAATCAAAAGTTTTTGTTGCTTTTAAAGCTTTATTTAGAATGTCCTCTAATACAGCTTTTTGAAAGCTAGCAGCAATATGTTTTTTTTCCTTTTCCTCAATAATTGTTGGTCCCTTTCGATTACAATTTGCTCCTTTGACTTTGTAGAGAACGTTCGTCTTTAAACCACTAAAGGAAAAATCTAGGGGATGTCCTTTTACCTGTCCTCCTTTAAAAGGATATTTTGAAGGATCGCCGTTTCTAGCGATCTTTTCAATTTCCGGTCCTCCAGGATAGGGATAGCCAAGGAGACTTGCGACCTTGTCAAAGGCTTCACCTGCTGCATCATCAACAGTTGTCCCTAAAATCTCATAATCACAAACTCCGGTCATCTTTGCTATGAAGGTGTGCCCTCCTGAAACAACGATTCCTAAAGAAGGAAAGAGAGGTTCAACCTCCATCATAGCTACATAGAGATGGGCTTTCACATGATTGACACCGATCAAAGGTTTATTCCAGCCGTAGGCAAGCGTTTTAGCTGCTGTAACTCCCATGAGCAGAGCTCCCACTAACCCAGGACCATTTGCTACAGCAATAAGGTCAATCTCATGGTCCTTTGTTGCTTCTTCTATGAGAGGAAGAAGGCGGTCGATATGAGCACGTGAAGCCATTTCTGGAAAAACGCCTCCAAAAGGCTGATGAATTTCAGTCTGAGAAGCAACTAAATTGATTAAAATTTTTTTACCATCTTCAACGATACTGACAGCTGTTTCGTCGCAAGATGTTTCAATTCCTAAGACTTTCATACTGGTAAAGTATACCAAGTATCCTTTTTTTATTGGATTTCCTTAACACCTCACAAAATTCAAATATTTCCGTAATGACTCTATTTCCTTGAGGTGTATGATAGTGTCTAGAATGTATCTCAGCCCTTGTTTGAAAATTAGGAGAGGAAGCTTCTTTCTTCTTTTTTTTGATTGTGGTGGTTTGGGTCTCATCCCTGTTGACACTGCCCAATAATACCGTCTATCAAAAATAATATTACTCGGAACCTTAAATATTTAGGATCCTGTACTAGAAAAACAAACAAAGATATATTGTTTTGCTGTGAAATCCAATTTGAGTTAGATGGTAGGTCTCCCGAAGAGGAGGGATATGGAAACTTCCTATGCGCAAAAGTGTTTCAGACTTTTGGAGTTCATAGTATTGGGATTGTGCACTCAGCTTTTGTTGACTGCATTAACTGTATCCTTGTAGGTTCTAAAGAAGATTTAGAAAAGAAGGGCCCAGATGAAACCAAACTAATCTTAGAGCAATGGTGCACAAGGGTGCTCAGTCTCTTTCAAGAAATGGGTCCTAGAGATGCGCAGGAGCTCATGATGGTAACGAAGATCATTATTTTAGACCACCTCTCTAACCGTGAATTTGTGGCTACAGCCTACATTGCTGACAAACAAAAAAGAAGCGGCGTCCAGTGCAAGAAGTATGCTGTTAAAGGGAAAACGGTCTGTTGCATCCATGGAGCCTATGCGGGTCCCAAAACTATCGAAGGTAGGAAGCGCATTAAGGAGTCCAAAACAAAGCATGGAAGGTCTACGAAGGAAGCCTTTCAGGAGAGGAGAAAGGTACAAAGACTTTTTAAGGGAATGTAGAAATTGCCTAAATTGCTCTTAAAAGTTAAAACCAAAAAGCAGTTTGGTCCCAAAAGTCATTTGCTCTTTTGAGAATCCTAGTGTTAAGAAATAGGGCTCTAATTCAATATCCCACCTCTTTGTTTTAGAAAGGTGCCAAGTAAAAGGAATACCTATCTCTCCTCCCCATAATCGGTTGATTTGACAGACATTTTCATCTGGAACTTTGAAGCGAACTTTTTCTCTGAAAACATAAAGCACTTTTAGATTATACCCAAAATCAAAAAAAGATCTGATCTTGTATTTAAACTTAGCCCCTCCTGAAAAGTAGGCAAAAAGATCCTTTCTCAGACCTTCATGATTGTGATGATCTTCAGGAGAGATATCATATATTCCTAACCCCCAAAAAAGGGAAATCATGTAACTTCTGTTTTGATTTGATACTGTATAGCCCAACCTTAAATCAAAGTTTCCAAAGTCTCTATTCGCTTGATCAAATGAGAGTCGCTTTCCATCTCTAAAAGCTTTAAAATCTACATCACTTCCAGCACTAGCTAGGTCAAGCCCTGCATAAAACGAATTTGGGTAAAGATACTCATACACAAACCTGAACCCCCAGAAAAACCTAGTCCCTTTAGAGGTGATATTTTTAATATTTTTATCTTTCCTGTATACCATGAAATCTGGGCCAAAACGGATGTGGTTTCGGTGGGGAAATGAATTTTCTTGAGTATTCGAATCGCAAAAACCACTAGAGGATAAGAAGACGAAAAATGCTCCAAACACTATTGAGAGTTTTTTGAAAAACAGATTCAACATTCTCCCCTCTCGTTATTTTTTGAGTTGAAAGCTTCATCGACTTCTTTTACAAATTCCCAAACTTCTTTGACCTTCTTAAAAACTTTGTAGACTCTTCTCGCTATCTTTTCTATTTTTTTGATCCATTTTGCTTTGCAAAGCTCAACTCTTCCTTCAGTTTCCGTCAATTTATATTGAAACTCAAGGTTTTGCCCTGTGTACAGTTGCCCTTGAACATCTTCAAACATCTTATTAACGACTAGGAATAACTCTTCTTTTACGTCTTTAGAACAAGTCAGAGAAGCTAAATGACATAAATCGGAAGTTGTTTCTATAGCCTCTTGATAATCTTCCAAAGAAAAATCATTGTAATCATAAGAGAGTACGGGGCTTTCAACCTCATTCTCTGAATTAATTATTGATTTTAAGTCGTTTAAGCATCTTAAACAGTCGTCTTTTAATCCAAGATTATCGTAAGCTATTACCTTTCCAAATAAAATCAACACATCTAGTTCTGGAGGGTGATCTTCAGGTTTACCTAAAAGAGCAGATGCTTTTTGGAAATCATCTAGAGCAGATGAAAATTTTTGAAGTTTTAAGCTCTTACTTCCAAACCCAATGTAAACCAAAGACAGACTTTCGTCATGTCTATCAAACTTTTCCACTGAAAATTCAGAATAACAGGGAGGATGAAAGCTGAAAATTGCTAGCATTAATGCTGTTAGAAGGTATTTCATAACTTACCCATGACTCAGATACTTTCCACGAAGTATTGTTTTACATCGGATTTTCTGCAATAAAATTTTTCAGTCGTGAAGCCCCAATTACTTGACTATCCAGTATGATTAAAGTAGCATGTGAATACCAATTAGGAGGCGAGAAGGTCGATATGGGCACGTGAAGCCATTTCTGGAAAAACGCCTCCAAAAAAGGCTGATGAATTTCAGCCTGAGAAGCAACTAAATTGATTAAATTTTTTTTACCATCTTCAACGATACTGACATCTGTTTCGTCGCAAGATGTTTCAATTCCTAAGACTTTCATACTGGTAAAGTCTGTCTCTTATACACATCT
>JAUHQH010000143.1 GCA_030408485.1 Candidatus Neptunichlamydia sp.
GAGATGTGTATAAGAGACAGTCCGTGTACCATGTAGTCATCTTTTTGTCTATCACAATTTTATTTTGCATGTTACGCTAAAGTTTTTTAAGAGAGAATTCATGCCAAAAATTTCTATGAACGGAACTGAAATGTCATGGTAAAGATATTCCTTTTATTCTAATTTTTGGATTCACAAACACACTTGACGTATGGGAAGGCATTGTTTCTCAACTCCAAAATCATTTTGAAGTTATTACTTATGATCATCTGAAGCATGCAACTTCTTCATGCTTTTCCTGATGTGGGGCCATATGGCTCATGTTGAAAGAGGAGAGCAAGTCATTGAATTAATCAAGAAGCATCTAAATGAATAAGTCGCTTTCCATTTTTACTTGCAATCTTTTGGATTTGATCTTTTGAAAACCGACTTTCTAGTAAATTTAAAAATATGAGATAAATATAGGCCACTGCTTGAAAAACTCTCTTGGTAAAAGGATTTAAGATGCTCTATGGCTGGAATGGGGATTCCACTAAAAATCAGCACCAAGGACAAGTGTTTCTTCTCCTCTAAGAGCAATCTCATGATGAATATGATTTAAAAAGTCCTCAGGATGATTCCCAAAAAAGTGGCGGACAAAGTTGATTCCAATGACCCCCTTGCGAGCAATGATCTCTTTTGCACATGCATCAGGAAGATTTCGGGGGTGATCCTTAATCGCTCGAAAATTAGAATGACTTGCAATCGGAGTGATCTGAAATCCCTTCTTATCAATATGATTAAAAATTCCCTCAGCTAATGCATCGGAAGCATGGCTTAAATCAATCGCACTTCCTCTTCCATCCATATATACTCTAGGAGAATCTCTCCATCACGTCTGAGGCCAACCTTGCTTTGATCCCCACCCCCCAAAACGATTTTCTTCTTTCCAAGTGAAACTCAGATAAAGCCACTTCTCTTAATCAAAGTGATCAAAAAGAAGATCAAAGGGTTCATCTTCTTCTAGAAGTTCTGAACAACTTTCAATAGCAAGAGCAAATTCTGTCCTAGTATGGAGATTATTTTTTACTTTTTCGTAAAAACATTCGATGTATTCTTCAGCTTTTTTTCGAGATCCTAAGCCTAATTCAGTAAAAACAGGAAGGGGCTGAAAAAAGACTCCCCCTTTTTAAAAAAAGGGGGAGAGAACATCTTGAAGATTCTCATCCATTGGCCCATTTGTTTTATCGATCTTCACTCAAAAAAGCAAGAAGATCACAATGAAGGTCAATGCTCGGTGTCTTCATTAGAAGTCTAAGCGGGCTTTAATTGTAAGACCTTGAAGAATAAGATCTACTGTATGGTATCCTTTCGCTTGAATCAATTTATTATGTAAAATCCACAGTTGATGTTCCCATCCTACTTGAAGGAGGCAGTGGAAACGATTTTCCGCAAACCAACCATCATAACGGAATCCAGCAGCAATATCAGCCACAGGCTCTTCAGTCCATAGATTGGCATCCGTTTTTTGTGTGTAGGTTTTACCATGGCTATCTGTTCTAGAGTTATGACGATCGAGATCAAATTTTCCCCAAAGAAAGGCAAGATAAAGATCTGTAAAGAAGCTGAAGTTTTTTGTAAATTGGAACGAGTTATTTAACCCTGTACGTAGTCCAATTCCCCAGAAGTCTTGATCAGCCTTCAGTTTTCCATATGCACCGGTATCTAGATCAAACTGTGCCGTATAGTCTTGATTGATCCATGCAGCTTGAAGTCCAGCAAAGAGACGGAGTTTCATGTACTGGCTAAGGTATGCATTTCTTCCAAGATCTACAGTAACATTATTATAATGGACATCCCAATCTGCTTTAAATTTTACAAAAGTTCCTTGCTTTTCATCAAATCCCCTCATCTCCCAATAAGGAGTCATCCCTGGATTTGCTCTATCTTGAGTAGAATCACTGGGGCTTGTTTGAATCCAAGTATATTCAGCAAAGATATCCCAACCATCATGAGGTAGATTGAAACCAAAACCCAATTTGAAACCAGGATCCCAGTCCCAATTAAGGTTGCAAACGCTTACACCATTTGGACCAGCTGCATTTATGGCATAAGACATTCCACCCTGCCGAACAGTCCAATAAATAAAATCAGCTGTAAGAAATGCATTCCAATCACCTTCAATGCGTGGTCCAGCATTTGGAGTGATCTTTATATCGCAACCATCTGAATAGTACAGTATAGGCTTAGGTTGATTATCATGTGGATGTGCAAAAGCAAATCCCATAACTCCTAGAAAAAAAGCTAACATCCAAGAACGTTTCATTTCATTATCCTTCTTTTAGAATGGTCATTGTTATCGAGGAATTGATGATAGGGGATTTTTTTTTTAATGAAAAGAAAATTACGATACAGCTCAAAAATCCCAAGTTTTGTGCGGATATTACTATTGTTAAATTTGAATACCTTGTTAATTATAGGAAGATTATACATTAGGTTAGGAAAAACACATTGTCGAATAACAAATATAAAAAATGTGAAATTTGCCATGAAGAGTTTTCCAATACAAAACTCTTTCCCATTTAATTGATCCGAAATTCAGTCCTTGGTCCGATTTATAAAAAGTATCCCGACATTAAGTAAGAATGGATATATTTGTTATCCCGCTGAACATATTGAAACTCTCCTAACTGCTGATAAAGGGGCTCTTTCAAAGCTTGAAAGAGAAGTCATTGAAAGTTTAGAGCATCAAGATGTCCTCGCAGAAGACATCAATAAAAAGTTCGAGCAAGAGCTCTCATTTAGCGAAAGAATGGCTGATGAAGGTTGCACAATTTGGAGAAAGTTAGACGTTCATTAGTTCTTTCATTATTATACTGATTGCTTGGATGATCTTCAATGGGCTTTATTTGATCCCTACCCCTTTATCCTCCTAAACCTTCTTGAGAGAGCAACGCATTCCGATTGTTGGATTATTTGTGGAAATCAATCGAAATTTCGCCACTTGATCTGACCGAAAGCCGATACAATTATTTGGCTAGATCTCCCCCTTCACATCCTTTTATGGAGAGTTCTTTTTCGAAGCCTTCAAAGAATCTGCGACAAAAAAACTACTTGTAATAGAAACTATGAAACCTTTTCCCACCTTTTTTGCTCTGAGTCTATCTTTTATTGGCTCCTAAAAAGATACTTTCGCCACCGCCGCGATTATTCGGAACAGATGAAAACCCTAACACATGTCAAATGGACTCACACACGAAGATCAAGGGGAATCTGATTTTAGATCCCCATATTTAAAGCTTAAATACAATCAAGGCGCTTTTTTAAGCGGCGTGTTCCATGCCAGGTACATACTCCAATAAATCCCCACAGCATAACAACCGATATCCAGAATGGAAGGTAACCCTCTTGCCCAAGAGCTGCAGCACGCATTCCTTCCATCACATAGATCATCGGGTTGATTAAACTAATGTAGCCCACCGCATGATTTAGAGCATAAGCTGACTGCCAGGAATAGACATATCCTCCAAACATCCACATGGGAGCAATATAGCGGAGCCATAAACTATTTAAATCGGTCATCCTTTTGATCACACCTGTTAACCAAAGAGCAAAATAACCAAAAAATAGATTTGCTGAGATAAACATGACTACCAATCTCCCCCAGGAAACTGTATCAAGGTTCCATTCGGTAAAAACCAAAAATTTTCCAATAGGAAATAATAGAATTGAAAGGAGCATAGAAGTAATCGCCCAAGAAAGTCCCATATAGATGAAAACCATGTTGGATCGAATCGGCATCACTAGTGTATGGAATATTGTTCGATTACCCCCCATATCTGCAATCTGAACTCCAACTTTTCCTACAATTTCTATAAATCCAAAACTGGCAATTGCACCCACGACAAAAAAAGCTGCATACCCTTTTCGTCGCAACGCTCTATTGCCTCACTTTTACTCAGTCCATAACATCTCCGAGAAAAGACAAGATTCTCTCCTAGAGAAAGCTCTCTTTCGATATTGGGATGTTGAGGACAGTACCCAACAATTGAGCGATAAGGAAGGAGAACATCATAGATCGATTCCCCTTTCCACAATATCTCTCCTCCTGTTGGTGG
>JAUHQH010000144.1 GCA_030408485.1 Candidatus Neptunichlamydia sp.
GAGATGTGTATAAGAGACAGTTGTAAGGGTTCATCTTCTTGCTGATCAATGTATGACTGAATCATCTCATCTGTAATATTTTCTGAGCTCACCGCTAAATAACCTTTGCCCCAAAAATGCCTCCCCTTGCTTATACTGTGTATCGACTTATAGCTAATAAACATGTGAACATGATCACTTGCCACCTTACGTTGGCTGTTGAAAGTTGGAAGATCATCGTCCCTAAATTATAACGACGCATGGTGATAAAGTTTAATCTTTTCTTCGCCTTAAAGGCGAGGGTTTTCAACCATTCCCGGAGGAGACAATAAAAAAATAATTTGAAAAATATATTGAAATAGAACATGTATAAATCTGAATGATTAGTATTTAATTAACCTGGTTCTATTGAGGAGAAAAAAAATGAGAAATGTTCCTAAGACTCAGAAGTATAGACTTTGCCCAAAGTGCTTAGCACTGGCAATTGGAGTTATTTGGGGTGTTGCTGTCCTTTTAACAGGATGGATTGCTATGACTGGGTGGGGATATCAGTTTGTCGATGTATTATCTTCACTTTACACTGGCTACGGAGCTTCTTTCGTTGGCGGAATCATTGGCGGAATTTGGGCTTTCTTTATCGGCGCTATCCTAGGATGGGGTGTCGGTGTCGTTCATAATAAAATAATTAGCCGATAAGTCTTATGACATAAGGGGCTGTTGAAAAATGAGTGTCTAGCACTCATTTCTCTTTTCTGTTAACGTGCGGTGTATGCTCTATCCACTGCTATTTACACCTGTTTATAAAGACTATATTTGGGGAGGAGAACGCATTCAGCGTATCTACCATCGTACTGGGATTTCAGGAAAAGTTGCTGAATCTTGGGAAATCTCATGCCATAGAGATGGAATGAGTATCATTGAAAATGGCCCTTTAAAAGGAAAATCTCTTCAAGATCTCTTTGAAACAAAGCAAGAAGCTTTGATGGGGAAACAAAAAACCCTTAAGGAGTTTCCCCTTCTTCTCAAGTTGATCGATGCACAAGATAATTTAAGTATTCAAGTCCATCCTTCTGAAGGGAAAGAAGCAAAAACTGAATGTTGGCTCATTATAGACGTTGAAAAAGACAGTGTTGTTTATGCAGGACTTAATGAGCATTATCCCAAAGAGGAAATCAATGACAAGCTCTCTTCAAAGGAAATTCTTCATTTAATGCACACCATTTCTGCAAAAAAGGGGAAATTGATTTCAATTCCAGGCGGATGCCTTCACGCAATTGGTTCGGGGTGTTTTATTTTTGAGATCCAGCAGACGTCAAATACAACTTATCGAGTTTATGACTGGGAAAGGGGGCGTGAATGTCATTTAGAGCAAGCGAAAAAAGTTCTTAGGTACGATGATATAAAAGATCCTTCCATTGCACCAAAAATCATTGAAGAAACCCCCCATTACTCTCAAGTAGAACTGATCCAGACTCCATTCTTTGTTGTTGAAAAATGGACGTTGAGTGGAACACAAAAATGGCAAAAGAAAGAGAATCAATGTGAGTTTCTTTTTTGTCTTGAAGGAGAAAATTCGTTGATCCCCATTGGAAGAACCTGTCTGATTCCTGCACAATGTAACCCGATTACCATTGAAACAGAAAAATGCAGCCTAGCTAGGACCTTTGTCCCCTAGAATACCTGTGAGGATTTTGAGGTAAGTCAATTCTCACGACTTTGAAGACCATGAATCGCCAAAGCTAAAGCCCCTAGTTTTCCAAGATTACTCCCTAGTGTCGTCGGTTCAATACGACAATGCTTAAGAGGCACTTCCCAAGCATAACGAGGAAGAGCTTCATTCAGTGGGTCCATCACAAGCTCTTTATTATGTGCAGCAATAGTTCCAAGAATGATGGCATCAGGGTTAAGTGTTTGTAGAAGAATTCCAACCCCTTGAGCTAAACGTTCGGTATAGCCTTCCCAAAATTCGAGAGCAAAAGGATCCCTTTTTTTTACCGCAGCAAGGAGACATTTCATATCGACCGCTTCTATTTTCCCCTCAGCTTCTTTAAGAATCATTGATTTGAGATCTTTTTTAATTTCCTCCTGAAGAAGATACGAAACACTTGCTCCACCACAAAAAGCTTCAAAGCATCCATTTTGACCGCAAGCACATTTGGGACCTTTGGGATCAAGAACAAAATGACCAACTTCACCCCCTGTATCGGTCTCCCCTTGAATAATTTTTCCATTAACAATGATTCCTCCCCCCATTCCAGTACTCATTGTAAGATACACAAGATTGTTTACATGTTTGGCAGCACCAAATTTCCATTCACCTAATGCTCCTGCATTCGCATCATTATCCATAAAAACAGGACGGTCTAACTTTTCTCTTAGATACTGAGCAATCGGGACATTCACCCATTTCGGCATATTAGGGGGTGTGAGGATGCGCTCTGTCTTTGTCGAAACTGGGCCAGGAACAGCAAGCCCTATTCCCTTGATATCTTGAATTTCAATATTTTCATCCCGAATAAGATGACCAATGAGTTCAACGAGTTTTGGGAGCCCTGTATCTGGTCCCCTTAGCGTAGAGGTTTCGACGCGCTTGAAAGTATGAATATTTCCTTCACTATCTCCTAAACAAATAGAGACTTTTGTTCCCCCAATGTCAATGCCGATAAGATTCATTTTCTTTAACCCTTAGTCGACAAGTGCTCCCTTTGCTTTAAGGATGCCTTTTTGATCTTCTGTAAGCCCCACAGTATTTCTAAAGTCTGTTTTTTTGACATCGCTTCCCACAAAACGTGCGTGTGTCAAATTTGCTCCTTGAAAATCTGCTTTTTCTAAATGAGCACTTAAGAAATCAGCCCCTTGACAATCAGTATCTTTTAAATTTGCACCGTGAAGATCAGCAGCTTGAAAGTTGGCACTCACCAGAGTAGAGCCTTGTAAATCAACCTTTGTCAGGTCTGTATTTTTTAAACGCGCATTCGTCAGGTTAACATTTCTTAGATCGAGATAACTTAAATCCGCTCCTGAAAGCTTCACATTTTGAAGATGACGTTTTTCTTCTTTGACTTGTTTAACATCAGATTGGGAACAACCAATAAAAAAAATGGGAATCAATAAAAGTAGAAACAGCTTCACGTGTCTTCTCCTTAAAAATTCATCAATCGTTTATGATGGCACCAGGGTACAAAGTCACCATAAGTTATCTTGTATCCAGATTTATACTACTGGTTGTCAAAAATAAAGTATAAAATGAGCCACCACTGCGACGTTGCCCTTTCTGTTCTTAAAAAACTTTACGAAAAAGGCTATACCGCTTTCTTTGCAGGTGGATGGGTGCGCGACTACTTAATGGATCACCCATCAGATGATATCGATATTGTCACGGACGCAAGTGTAGAAGAAATTCAGAAACTCTTCCTTAAAACGATTCCTGTAGGAGTAAACTTCGGCATTATCATTGTCGTAGAAGAGATGCACCAATTCGAAGTTGCTACCTTTCGAAAAGATCAAGGATATAAAGATGGAAGACGTCCGATTGGGATTGATAAAGCAACTCCTGAAGAAGACGCTGAAAGACGCGACTTTACAATCAACGGCATGTTTTATGACCCTCTGAATAAGAACCTTTATGATTATGTAGGAGGGCAAGAAGATATTAGAAAAGGGGTGATTCGGGCTATAGGAAATCCCCATGAACGCTTTTTAGAAGATCGTCTTCGGATGATTCGCGCCGTCCGCTATGCATCCCGGTTTCATTTTTTGATCGATAATGAAACGCTTAAAGCAATTCTTGATCATGCTGATAGTCTTTTTCCTGCAGTTGCCATCGAACGGGTCTGGAATGAGTTTTCTAAGATGTCCGCCTTTCCGAATTTTGATCGAGCAATCATTATGCTCCATCGTTTAAATCTTCTCTCTGTCATTTTCCCAAAACTCAAAGTTGTTTCGATCGAAGAAATCGAAAAACGGGTTGAAAACTTCCCTTATTTTCCACAAGAAACTCCAGTAATTGGAAAAATCCTGGAACTTTTTCCGAAAGCTTCTCTGAAGGAAAAAGAAAGCCTTGCTGCCTATTTAAAGCTCTCTAATCAAGACCTCGCCTTTATCCGTTATTACCATCGCGCTAAAGAGATCCTCACCTCAGAAAAGGAAAGAGAAAAACATGAGTGGGCCCATCTCTATGCAGATTCTCTCTATCCTATGACGTTAAAAATTATCGCTATCTACTTTCCTATAGAAGAAAGGCAAACATTTCTTCAAAAACATCACATGCAATACGGTCATCTTGAAAAAGCAATCATGCGCATTCAAAATAAAACTCCGGTTATCACTTCTGAAGATTTAAGAAGAGCAGGAATAGAAAATGGTCCCAAAATGGGAGAACTCTTGAAAACTGCGGAGCGGATTGCTATCAATGAAGGGCTCGAAAATCCTCAAGAAGTTCTCAAGAGACTTCTTCAACCCTAGCGACTTGACTTCTTAATGAAGCTATCCGAATAAAAAGTTTCAGTCGATTTTTCGGTTCTTTTGAACCGATTTTGACTCCTATTTAAGGGGATAATGGGAGTTATATCATTTATCAAAAATAATGTAAGAAGTGGCGCTAG
>JAUHQH010000145.1 GCA_030408485.1 Candidatus Neptunichlamydia sp.
ATACATACGACTCTATTGGTTATCCTAAATGCAATAAGTGCGAGATTATCTAGTCGCGTGTTTCCCATCCTGAAATACAAAACATAAAGAATTTTTTTTCAGGGATGCCTCCCTCTCTTTCCCTTCTAGGTGCGAATTGACTCCCTATAAAACCCTGTAGATCACATACTTTGACACTGCAAGATCCTTTGCGTCGATTAGGTGGTCGATCAAAACATCCAAAATCCTCTTATGAAGTTCAAGAAGCTTTTAGTTAAATTAAAAAATCTTCGAAAAGGAGTGAGCTAAAAAAAAGTCAAACTAAGCGGCGTGGATATATGGTTTCAAAAAGAAGCCCTCGTTAGGGAACAAGGAACTACAACGCCTCTATAGGCGATCAAAGGGAGACATCTCATGAATTGTCAGACAACAACAATTTAAGTACACATATATTTTTGGAGCCGTTTGGCGCTCCCAAGAGATGAAGCGGTTGGCTTGTCGTTTCCCTGTCCCAATATGAAAACAATGGAGATCCTTCTTGAACATATTTCTATCAAAATACCTAAGGGGTAAGCATGGTGTGATAGTCCTCGATCAAGGGGGGGTGGCACGCAAGGTAAGAAGTTGAAGAAGATGAAAAACATCACCCTCATTTTATTGCTGGCAGCATCACCTGATCCTTAATCCAACCGAAGAAAGTTTGGAGAAAATTGTACAACTCTTTTGTGAAGGATGGAATCTCGGTTTGAAGAGACTGAAAGGAGCTGCTGAAAAAACTATCCTCTCGCTTTTGCGCTAATTTGATAGTTTAATTTTTGAGATTGGTATCATGTACTTCTAATGCATTACATTAGCTATTAATGATATAGATTCTCCTCTTCCTTTTAAGGTATATAACTGGCATCTCTGACCAGTTTTTATTTTAGCTTTTGTCCCACTTCGCGATTGAATGGGCGTTTTAGAAAAAAATGCCAGTTCTCAACACTCCCTTATTAGGAAAGAGGTCTTAATGAGCATACAAATGGGTTCGTGCGTCAGTGTCTTCATAAAAAAACAAAACCTTAATGATATAACAGATGAAGGCATAGAGGAAATTGAGTTTTTGCTTAACGATAGAGCTCGAAAAGTGCTAAACTTAACTGGACACCGCTCGAGGTTTTTACTCAGTTAAGTAAATAAGGGATGCTATTGTTGTACTTCAGAATTGAATTGGCGCGGAAAATCAGGTAAACTCGAGACATGGCATTCAATTATAATCCTAAATATATTCGTAACTTTTCGATCATTGCCCACATTGATCATGGAAAATCAACCATTTCAGACCGCCTCCTTCAAGTCACTGGAACGGTTTCTGAAAGAGAGATGCAAGAGCAACTCCTTGATGATATGGAACTCGAGCGAGAGCGAGGCATTACCATTAAGGCTCATCCTGTCACGATGTATTATAATGCAAAGGATGGCCATACTTACCAATTTAACTTCATCGACACACCTGGGCATGTTGATTTCTCATATGAAGTTTCTCGTTCTCTTTCTGCATGCGAAGGAGCTCTCCTTATTGTCGATGCAGCTCAAGGTGTTCAAGCACAAACACTCGCCAATGTTCATCTTGCGATTGATCGTGATTTAGAAATTGTCCCGATCTTAAATAAGATTGACCTACCGGCAGCAAGTCCAGATGAGGTAAAAACTCAAATCGAAGAGATCATCGGCCTTGAAGCTGAAAACGCCGTCATGTGTTCAGCAAAAACAGGACAAGGGATTGGTGATATTCTAGAGCGAATCATTGAAGATACCCCACCTCCTAAACCTCCAGAAGATGATCATTTACGCGCCCTAATTTTTGACTCCCACTATGACCCCTATCGTGGTGTCATGATCTATGTACGTGTCATGAGTGGAGAGATCAAGAAAGGAACCCAAATCAAGGTGATGACCACAGATAAGAGTTTTGAAGTTCTTGAAGTGGGAATCTTTTCTCCTAATGAAAAAGTGATTGATATCCTCCGTCCCGGAGAAGTGGGTTACGTCGTCGCGAATATTAAAAAAACTTCTGATGTAAAGATTGGAGATACCATTACGAATTTCCATGGAGGAGCACCACAACCTCTTCCCGGCTTTAAATTGATCAAACCCGTAGTTTATGCCGGAATTTATCCGATTGATTCATCTGAGTTTGAAAATGTTCGAGATGCTCTTGTGAAACTACAGCTTAACGATTCTGCACTCCATGTCGAACAAGAGAGTAGTTTAGCTCTAGGGTTTGGCTTCCGCTGTGGCTTTCTTGGGCTTCTACATTTAGAAATCACCTTTGAACGTCTCCAAAGAGAATTCGACCTCGATATTATTACTACAGCCTCAAGCGTCATCTATAAGGTGACTCTTTCTAATGGAGAAGAAAAGCTGATCGATAATCCTGCCTATTACCCCGATCCTGCAATCATTGAGTATATCGAAGAACCTTGGGTGGTTTCTCATATTATGACTCCTTCCGATTTCTTAGGACCCATTATGGCCTTGGGAACAGAAAAACGGGGAGTCCTAGATAAAACAGAGTCAATGGGATCCAACCGCCTCCTTTTAACCTTCCGCTTCCCAATGAATGAAATCATTACCGACTTCAATGACAAGCTCAAGTCGGTGACCAAGGGGTATGGTTCCTTTGATTATGGGTTTGATAAGTATGATATTGGATCAATCATCAAACTTGAGATCAAGGTCAATGAAGAAGTGGTCGATGCTTTCTCTTGCGTTGTCCATACAACTAAGGCGGAAGCAAAAGGGCGTGCTATCTGTAAAAAGCTCAAAAATGTCATTCCTCGCCAACAATTTAAGGTTCCTATACAAGCGGCAATCGGTAGAAAAATTATTGCCCGCGAAACTATTTCTGCCCTTTCAAAGAATGTCACTGCTAAATGTTATGGCGGGGATATTACCCGGAAACGGAAACTCTGGGAAAAGCAAAAGAAAGGGAAAAAGCGGATGAAAGAGATTGGAAAAGTGGCCATCCCTCAATCAGCCTTCATAGAAGTCCTTCGCGCAGAAGAATAACCTCTATTTCTTGGATCATTATTCCTATCCTTCATATATAGCTAAAATGGGTTAAAATTGGGTTAACCTTATGCTCTATGATATCTGTCTCTTATACACATC
>JAUHQH010000146.1 GCA_030408485.1 Candidatus Neptunichlamydia sp.
GAGATGTGTATAAGAGACAGACTAGAAGTAGCTTCTCAAAAAACAACAAACTGTATTTTGCTGGCGAAGTTAATTGAAAGCTTCGAAATAGGTATCGGAGTAGAAAAGAATGAGCTAAAAGCCTCTGAGTGGCGTAAAAAACTCCCCGAAGAGTGGAGAGAGGCTCCAATAGAAGACTTTTTTAATCATCTTAAAGAGATCAACTACACATACGATAGAACTGGCTACCCCTAACTGATACATGCTCCTTTGACATAGCAGCCTTTGCTATTTTATAATTGTATCCCAATTTATGAGACTGTAAGAATAACTGTGTAAATAAAAAAATGTTAAGGAAAAATAACGTTGATTTTACACAAGGATGAATCATGAATTATAATCTTGAAAAAGAACCAGATAAGTGGACAACCATGGAAGACCTAACCGGTCAAAATGGACTAATCCAAAAGCTCATTGTTGATATGGTTGAGAAAGAAATGGAAGAGCACTTTGCTTATGAAAAGCATGCTGTCAAGGATAATAATACTGGTAACAACCGGAATGGAAAAAATAAAAAACTCATATAGAGTACTCATGGACCTATTAGAGATATAAGAAGAGGGAGAGGCATATCAACTTCCTTTGATGATAAGATTATCGCAATGTATGCTCGAGGTATGACGACTCGTGATATTCAAGGGCATATTATAGAGAGCTCTATGGGGCAGATATCTCTCCTGCTATGCTTTCAAAGATTACTGATAAGGTAATTGGAGGTTGCCGCAGAATGGCAATCTCGTCCTTTGTCAAAGGTTTACCCTATTATCTTTTTTGATGCGATTCATTACAAAGTCAGGGAAGGATTAAGCAAAGGTGGTAACCAAAGTCGCTTATACCTGCTTAGGAATCAATATAGAGGGGTATAAAGAGATTTTGGACGGGCTTGGATTGGGGATGAGAGTGAAAGGGCAAAGTTGTGGCTTCAAGTATTCACTGAGCTAAAGAATCGAGGGGTAAAAGATATCCTGATTGCCTGTATGGATGGACTCAAAGGTCTTTCTGAGACCTTGAAGCCTGTGTTTCCTGATACAGAAGTCCAGCTTTGTATAATCCATATGATCCGTAATTCTATCAAATAGGTAGTTTAGGAAAGTGACAAAAAACAAGCCAGTTTCCCTACAGATGAGACTCTTTTGAAGATGCTATATCTGGCTTCTGATGGGAGTACAAAAGAGGTGGACAATGCCTGGTGAGGCCTATATATGAGGGGTTGTTGGAAAGAAGTCATCTCATATTTTGGGATAGCTTAAGCGAAGATAGGATCTCAAAAGGAGTTGAGGCCTAATGACCGTTTACACAGTTTAGATTACACTCCCATCCAATAGGTCGAATGATCCATGATAAAATTCAGCGATAACTTTCATCACTAACAGAAGCTTCTTTGCGACTTTTTTTAAAAAACTTACGAAAAGTGTCTCCACGAGACTCTCTGAATATGTATCAGTGTCTTAAAACCGCAGATCGATAAGAGCAAAGGTGAAGATTTTTTCAGGGAAAAAATCTGCAAGCCTTTGCTTTTCTTTCATCACTTCTTCTGTTTTCCATAAAATATCGGTAATCAGGAGAATTTTTTTGTCTTGCAGTTTTGAGTTTGGTAAAGAAAGTGAACAACTCAGAAGGACTGCTAACTCTTTTCCTAAGGAATAAAGAGGTTCTTGCTTTGGAAAAGGACTGTCAATCAAGGGAACTATCACTTCAGGAAAGGCCCAAGAAGTTTTATAAAGGGCAACGACCATCAAAGAAGCAAGGGTTTTTCCTCTCTTTGTTTTGAGAAACTCTCGATGAAGCTCTAAAATCGGACCGCAAGGCTCAAAAAGAGAACAGTGGGGATGAAGAGAAGAGCAATGTTGACACTTCTTAGCTCCCCAACAGCTAGGACAACGCTGACTCCGATCGATCCATTCTAATTGCTCAAAACAAGAAGAGCAAAGGAGATGATGAGCTTTTTCAACCTTTTCATTGCAATGTAGACAATAAGCAGGATAAAAAAAATGAACAACTCTATCTAAGGCCGTACTTAGGATTTTCAAAGGTTCCCCCAATATAGAGGGTGAAAGGTTCGGTCACTTTAAGAAGAACATACTGTTTCATCTTAATGTTAATATTGAGATTCCCCTCAAAATCTAAATAAGAATGTTCAACAGGCGATAAGAAAAACTGCGACCGTTTTCCTTCACTGTAACTCCCTTTAAGATTGGTCAAATAAACGCGTCCATCGATCAAGACAAATTCTAAGTCTCCCCTGACAGGAACTAAAAGGCCCATGTCTAAGCCAAGGCGCCCTAGAATATCAAAAGGAATATCAAGAATATGATAGTCTCTTTTAAAGGTATTAATGAAGTTAAGCTCCCCTTTCCCTGTAAAACTTTTCATATCACCAAGAGTTCCTCGAATATTGCAGCAATGGAGGTTTCGTATCGTGAGAGGTTTAATTCGTGTGGGATATTGCCCAATTTTCTTTAAAAGGCTGGGACGGAAATCGGTAATGGTCATATCTGGAATGCTCAGCTCCCATCCCTCTTGATCATTTTGCGTGAGTTGAATGGTCTCTATAAAAAACATCCCTGAAACATCACTCAAATTAAAATGATTGAGCTCAATATGGTTGAGATGGATATGGATTTCACTCAAGAGTGTTTCCATGACAGAACCCATCAACTCGAAGTTTTTTCCTTTTAAATAGCCAGCAAATTGACTCTCTTCTATAAAAGTTTTTGAAAGGACTAAATCCCCACTCAACTCATACCCTTTTCCAATTTCAAATCCCTGGACCGTTTCTTGCATCTTTTCTGGGAGAAGCTTGGTAAATCGTGGCACATTGATTTTGAGTTGTCCCACTAGAGCCATTTTATCTAAGAAAGAATTTTTAGGATTGTGGTGAAAAGAAAAATCTAGCCCACAAACGCCTCCTTCAATTGTTTGGATAAAAAATCCTTCGTTCTGATTCCAGTCGGTTGCAATGACAAGAGGAGGTTGTTTTTGCCTCTCCTTCGTCAGTTCCTTAATTTCAAACCGAGATCTAAAGCGATCAAAGAAAGAAAGATTTACACAAATATCAAAAGGGGTTTGATCAAAAGCGGTATTGACATTGAGTTTGAGCTTTGCATTTTCAAAGTTGAAGGAGAAGTCATTCAAATACCAGGCTTTATCTCCAATCCAATAATAACCCTCTTTTAACGATCCTTTTGCTTCTTTTTTCTCTCCTAATGAGAAGTCAAACACAGCTTCTACTTGGTTATCCCATTTAATCGGATACCCTAGAACAATGAGACGTTCTTTTTCATATCCCAAATGGGGAAGAGAGTGTGTTTGCCCTAAGAAAGAAAGCATCTCTGGAGGAATAATCATTTTTACCACTTTCCCTCCTAAGATTCCTTTCGAATATTTGAGTGAATCGAAATGACATTTTGCCCAAAGTTGGTTCGATCGAGGATGGAGAAAGTTAAAGTTTGCTTTTCCTATTTTAAAGCCTGAAAAAGGATGGTAGGCAATGTTTAGCACTTCGGAACTTTCAAGACGAAGTTTTGCTCGACCAAATTCCTCACCAATGAGCTTAATATAAGAATCAAAAAACCACTTTTGAAACCCTTTAGAAAAATCAAAGACGATATCCCCTGTTGCAAAAAGAGTTCCACAGAGATAATCCCAATCAAACTCTAAATGGGGGAAAAGGTTTTTGACTTCCCCTAGTTCTATTCTGAGCCCTTCTAAGGGAAGAGTAAACGTTTTAGCTTCTTCATTAAAAGAACCATACGTTGCTTTCAGGAAGCTTTTCTTCCAAATTACTTCGAGGGTAGGGATTTCCCATTTTGAATGTTCTCTTTTCATTTCAGCTAAAACGCTCAAAGCTCCCATTTCAAAGCGCTCTAAATTGAGATGATCCCCTTTCCGATTTCCACGAATCGCTAAATGATCGAGTTCTATGGGTCCTAACGATAAATATTTACTATGCGCATCAAAAAGAAGGGTTTCTCCTAAAAAATCATAATCGAGTTTTAGGGCTAGATCTCCTTCTACGCTTGGACCACGCATTTCGTCCAAAGCTTCTGATTTCATCGGAATAATTCCTGCAGAACTTAAAAAGTCAAGGTGGTGAACAAGATCCAGAGCAGATAGGTGTGTTTCTATTTGCGCCCTGTTTAATCTTCCCTCTTTAAAAGTTAAAGCCTTCACATCGATTAGTGCTCCATAAAGACGGGTACGATCACGATCAAATGTTAGAGTAAACTCATCACTTGCATGGGCTCCACTTCCCACTAACCGACAAATTTCATGCGTGGGAGCCTCTAAACGGCAATCGTAAATCAGAATCCCTTCTTCAGCATCTACTTCTAAAAGAGGAACATTAAGTTCGTACGAGCGGGGGAGATCCCCAGCTGTCAACATCAATGTCCCCGCAACTTTTTCAACAATAAAACGTTTCTCATCGGCAGAGTAATAAAGCTCTCCTGCTAAATTTTCAAATCCAAATGTAGAAGAAAAGGGGTAACTTCCCTCTTTAAAATGGAGGGCGATCTTCCATTCTAGAAGTTCTTGCATCCCCCCAACGTATGCATGAAGATGCATGTCACCAGAACCACTGATCATTTTACCGTTTAAGGGGAGGTTCACCCCTTTAAACATTTCAAAATGATTTAAAAAAGCAATAGCACCTTGAGCTTCTCCCTCAATAGCGTAGGTGTTGATAGTCAGTTCGCTCTGATCATCTAAACTAAAGTCGACAACCACTTCTGCTTGAAAACGGACATCATTTGCAATTGCATCAACATTTTGGAAGAGAAATTCTGTTCCTTCCAAATCGACTTCTGAAGTAAACGAGTCAAATTCAATCCCAAAAGAATGCTCTTTAAGTCGTACTCCTTTTAAAGGAATTTTACCCCGCCAAAAACCTTCATTGAAATCATAAAAGAATATACAGTCTGGAGCTTTTTCATCCCCTTTAATTTGAGGATCCATATCGATTTCATTAGAGCGATACTTGATGTGGGTAGGATCAAGGGTAAACTCAATGGCGTGAGAATTAAATGTCCCTTCAATTCCAATCTCCCCTTCTGCTCTAAATTCTTTATTCCAAAAAATGAGAGGAATGTTAATTGTTCGATCAGAAATTCTTTCTCCCTTAAACCATCCAAGCTCTAAAGCTTTTTGAAACTTTTTTTCCTTTAACTTCTTGAGATCCCAAGTCCATCCAAATTCAATCGCATCGGACTTTTCTTTTTCACGGATAAAAGCAAGGATTCCATCTACTCCAAGGTGATTATCAACAGTTTTAAGCTTCAAATCTAAATCAACAGCTAAAGGATCACTAAATCCTTTGTATTTCTTTATGTTTAGAAGATCAGCAAGATTTTCGGAAGAAACCAGAGCATCGATGTTGATGTTTAAATGGGTATAAAGTCCTTCAAAAATCACCTTACCTTGAGCCCCCTGATACTCACACTCAAGGGTTGAAGATTTCACATATTGATCATGCATCGCTAAAAAGAGATTCACCTTCTCTAAGGTTCCTTTTTCTCCATAAGTGATGTTTCCATCAGAGATGGAAACCTCCCAATAGGTTCCATCATAAAAATCAGGGGTTGAAAGATCGAACTCTCCTCTTCCAGCGATATCTTTTGCTTGCCATTGGAGATTTTCGGAAGGAAGGCGCATTTGAACGTTTGAAGCTTGCATTGAAGAGAACTCCAGCCAGGTCAACTTTTTCTCTTCAATCCATCCACTTCCCTTCCCATTAAATGACCCACCTTCAATGTATAGTTTATCTAAAATAGGCAATGAAGCGCTTGCAAAATGTTTAAATAAACTGAGTTGATGTGGGGAAAGATTTTGACAGTCAGTCTCTATAAAAAACTGACGATTCCCTTTTGAGGTAATGGCAAAGTAACTGCGAACTTCATCCTTTGAAAAAATTTGTGAATCAAAGGCCATTTTCCAGAAGGTTTCATTTTCAATTTTTCCTTCACCTACAAGATGAAAAGAAGCCTCTTCATTTTCTCCATGATAGTTTCCATGAAATTCTATAAGCGGAGCATTGAGTTGACTGAACCGAAGGTTCCCATTAACATCAGCAAAATTCCATTCTTGGTTAGAATACGGATCCTTAATCGAAACCTGCACCCCTACAATTTCTCCATCACCGACTAAATAAGGCCAAACCCTTTCAAAGAATGGATGAGACTCTGATTGCCCAATCTCTTCTTTAGAATGAGAATGTTCGTTCCAGCTTAAGTGATGAATACCAACTGAAAGGCCATATCTCTCATGGTGAAGGGCAAAATCAGAGAGGTTTAGATCATATTTGATGTAATCAACACGATAAGGGGGAAGATAGGATAATGAAAAGGTTCCTTTTAAGGTTCCTTTATCCACCACAAGTTGATCTTTTATCTGAGGTAAGAAGAATCGTCCGACTTCAAAAGCCCACATCACATCCAAATCTTCAAAACTCAAATCGAACTGAAGGTCCTGGTGACCTTTTGAGAAGGTTGCAATAAGGGCTGCTTTTTCCCCTTTTTTACCAATTTTTAAAAGTCCTTTTTTCCCTCCTTCGGGATTGATAAAGGTGATAGCGGCAACCTGGTCTCCACAAGTAACCTCACCCTCTTTAATCTTTACCGGCACTTTGAAAAAATATTTATTTAAGAGCTCATAAGTCCCTTTCTTCTTTTTTCCCCCTTTATACTCTCCACTCATTAAAAAAATATGAGGATGGTCCATGACGATTTTCGGAAAAAGCTTAAAAGGAAATAACTGAAAGTCAAAAGCAACCTTTAGATCTTCCATTTCAATATTGAATCCAGGACTACCTTTTCCTTCTCTTCTTTTAAGAGCTACATCACGCAGAATAAATTGCCCTTCATCCCAATCAGAGCCTTTATAACTAAACTCGACGGGTCCTCCTTTAGGAAGTCGGATTCCTAAGTAGGACTTGACTCCGAAACAGATCAGATGATGATGCCCTATCCCAAATACCAATAGAAGTGAAAATAAAGAAATGAATAGAATGAAAGTCTTCTTGTGCACCATTCAACCTTAAGATTTTCTCTCTCAATATAGCGGATTGGTTTAAAAAACCCCCAAGAAAAAGTAAATTTATAAAAAGAGTTTGACTTAACGATCTCTTAAAATGTCATTACTTCGGAAAGTTTTAGATTCTCGTCTGATATTGACAGATAAAGGAAAACGATTGCATCGTCTACGTCCTCTTGTTTCTGGGGGTCTTAATGAGCATACAAATGGGTTGATGCGTCAGTTACCTTCCTAAAAAATAAAACTTTAATGATATAAGCAGATGAAGACATATAGGAGAAGGATACTATTGCCACACTTCAGAAGTGAATTGGTGATCTATATCTATTCTTCCAGGGATACATCTTCGGCCAGCTCCTCCTTTATGTCTAAGCTCTTTATATAGCGATCCTCCCATCCGTTTTTCTTTTCAGACGCATTTTGTATACCCCTATCTCTTAAGCCAGTCTGATATTTGTTCAGCGCTCCATTGCATTTTCAATTTCTCCTTGATGATGGGAACCATTCTTCCTCTCATCTTTATTCTGCGATGACTCCCCTAATGACCTCTTGCTCTCGCTTTCCTATCGGCTTATTGATAGCGGTATCCTAACTCACGACTACTTCGATTCATCTCTCGATAAATCGTTGATCTATGTATTTCCAATACATTAGCTATTAATGATATAGATTCTCCTCTTCCTTTTAAGGTATATAACTAACATCTCTGATCTCTATTCAGGTGATGGTAGTAGCCCTTACCGTAGGGGTTTTTTAGTCATCTCTCACCAGTTTTTATTTTAGCTTTTGTCCCACTTCGGAGTTGAATGGGAGGATAAATGGTATATAATCACATGATTGAATCATCGGATTATAGAGAATTTTCTAACTGATTTTTCATTTCTGCTAGGAACTCACATCCATACATGCCATCAATCACTCGATGATCAAAAGATAGGGACAGGTGCATGGTCGAGCGGATCGCCATCGTATCATCATCTAAGACAACGATTTTTTTAGTAATTGCACCAACTCCAAGGATAGCCACTTCAGGTTGACGAATGATCGGGGTTCCAATGAGTGTTCCTAACATCCCAAAGTTTGTCATGGTAATGGTCCCCTCTTTCACTTGATCGGGTTGAAGATTCCCCGTCCGGGCTTTTTCAGAAAGCGTTGCAACAGTGCGAGCAATTTCTTTAAGGGTAAACCGACCACAATTCGCAATCACAGGAACTAAGATTCCCTGATCAACACTCACTGCAATTCCTAGATTCACATTTTTCTTAATCACAATCGTGTCTTTTTCTAGGGAGGCATTAATCATGGGGTATTTTTTTGCAGCCGTTGCAATCGCTTTAGCAATATGACTTGTGATGGTCATCTTATAGCCGTTTTCTTTAAAAAAGCTTTCTTTGGTTGCCTTAAGCTGTTTCGTAAGAGCTGTCACATCCACTTCATTGACAAGTGTTGCATGAGGTGCGGTATAAAAAGAATCGACCATGGCGTCGGCAATCATTTTCCGCATTGTCGACATCTTAACGCGCTCCACTTCCCCTCCACTTTCAACTCGAGCCGTTCTGTTGTTTTCAAGATATTTTTCTAGGTCCTGTTTTGAAAGACGTCCTCCAGCCCCTGTTGCAGGAATATTTTCAAGCTCTGAAAGATCCACACCCTTTTCTTGGGCAATTTTTAAAACAACGGGCGTATAAAATCTCTTTTTAGAAGAAGTTGAAGGAGTTTCAACCTCTTCTTCTACCGTTTTTTGTGCAACTTCTTCAACCTGAGTCGACTCAGCAGTTGCAATTATCGCAAGAGATGCTCCAACATCTAATTCTTGATCAGGATTGGCAAGAATTTTTGTCACTTTTCCTAAAACAGGAGAAGGGATCTCGCTATTCACTTTGTCAGTGGAGACTTCTAAAAGAGGTTCGTCCAGTTTAACAGTATCCCCCTCTTTCTTGAACCACTGAACAACTGTAGCACTGACGATACTCTCTCCAAGTTTAGGAAGTTTTATTTCTACTTCATCTGACATCATTTACTCCAACCATGTGACAGCATGATATTTCTTCTCATCGATTTGATTTTCTTTCTTCGCAACAAAGACGGCTGCAACCGCATCTCCTAAAACATTAACAACAGCGGAGACCATTTCTCTCAATCGATCCACACCTGCAACAAGAGCAATTCCCTCTAAGGGAAGTCCCATCGCATTGAGGACAACTGAAAGCATTACAATTCCCGTTCCAGGAATCCCTGCAGCACCAATTGCTGAAACAAGAGAAACAACGACAAGAATGATAATCTTTACAACTGTTATTTCAATTCCATACGCTTGTGCAATAAAAATTGCAGAAATCGCTTGCCCAATCGCTGCCCCATTCATATTGATGGTTGAACCTAAAGAAAGGACAAATCCAGAAATATCCGGAGAGATTCCTAAATGGTTGCGCGCACAATCTAAAGAAACAGGAAGGGTTGCAGAACTACTACTTGTTGTGAAAGCTAGAGCAATCGCATCTTTCATCCCTTTAAAGAAGGGAGCTACTTTAAGTTTTGCTAAATAACGGAGAGAAAGGGCAAAGACAAAGAAGATTTGAAGAGCACAAGCAATATAGTTGCAAAGGAGAAATTTAAATAATTGAAGTATAAGATCGATTCCAACAGTACTCACCGCTGCAGCAATCAATGCAAAGACACCATAAGGAGCGAGTCTCATAATAAAATGTGTTAAAGAATACATCGTTTCACTGACTGACTCTAAAAGCCTCAAAACAAGTTTTCCTTTTTCCCCTGTCATCGTGATGGCAAAAGCAAAGAAAATGGCAAAAACAATAATCTGTAAAACATTTCCTTCAGCAAAAGCTGCAAAAGGATTGGAAGGGACAACTCCAAAAAGAAAATCAATGAGTCCCATTGTTTGTTTCGAAGAAAGATGTCCTGCAGGAATAGGAAGCTGAAGGGCTGCCCCGGGTTTTACGATAAAAACCAGAAGGAGACCAAAGAAAATCGCAATGACTGTTGTCCCCGCATAAAAAAGGACTGTTCGAACTCCAATACGGCCGAGTTTTTTCGGGTCACTAATATGACACATCCCGACTACCAAGGATGAAAAAACGATTAGACCAACAAGCATTTTTAAAAGATCGATAAATGCTTTTCCAAAGCGCTCTACGAGCACATGAAAGAAATCTGTAATCGAATAGTCGAAAAGAATGAGTTCTCTTTTTCCTAAAACAAGTCCTGCAATAATTCCTAAAACAAGACCAATAATGATTTTAATCCAAGGCTTCATCTAAGCTCCTTTCTGGGGAGTATGGTTTGGATTTTTTCAAGGAGCTCTTCATAATGCTCTTTACCTATAACCACTTGAAGCTCTGCTTTCAAATAGCCTATTGGCATAGGAAGTTCTAAATCCATCGGAAGCTTTACCCAATCTTTTTCTGAACAAACAATGATACTACATCCACTTTCTACGCACCGTTCAGCAAATAAGGTTAGCTCCTCTTTCGTCGGGCCAATATGATCCGGAAAGATCCACTTTTGAGCAATATCTCCTCCCATTTCAGAAAGGGTTTTAAAAAAGGAATCGGGCTTACCTAGACCACAAAACACTGCGACCCTTCGATCTTTTAGATCGCGTAGGCTTTCTCCCGATGCCATTTCAATTTCTTCTGGAACCATTCGTGTTCCAATAATTGGATCCTTTGTCCAAACACCAATCTCCTTTTCCATCTCATGGAAATGATTCAAATCTTGGATATGGTTCACAATAATTGCATCGGCAGATTCTAAACGTTTTGGAGAATCACGCAGATAACCTCGAGGAAGGAAAAACCCTCGACCATAAAGATCGTCCCCATGAAGCATCACAATTTCTAAATCACGATGAAGAGAGCGGTACTGCATTCCATCATCGAGTAAAATCATATCGGCATCATGATAAACAGCACGTTCAGCATTTAAAACACGATCTTTTCCAACAAAGAGGACAGCCTCAGGAAGAGATTTAAAGAGAAGATAGGCTTCATCTCCGCACACTTCTGGAGTAATTCTTGACTGTTCAATCAAATGGAGACTACCTCCAATCTTTTCTATTTCCGAGCGATACCCTCTAGATAATATAGAGACCTTTCCCTTTGAGCGAAGATCTTTAGCTAATCGTTGAATAAACGCTGTCTTACCCGTTCCACCAGCAATGATATTTCCAATACTAATCACAGGAATGGGTACTTTGTTCTCCTTAAACCAATGACGATCAAAGGCAAAGTTACGCAGCTTGACTCCTAGCTCAAAAACACCACTCATTGCGCGAAGAGCTCCCTTAATAAAAAAGCCTCTCCGTCTTCCTTCGATGACATCAATGATGTAGGACTGAGTGCTGATCATACAGTCGCTCCAACATTTTCCACTTCGACCTCTTCCGTAGGATAAAAGAGCTCCCGCTCAACCATTTCGATAATGATATGAATAGCTGCCATATGAGCTTCTTGAATCCGATCTGAAGTCTTAAAACCCAAAACGATCCACTCATAGTCACCCCGTCCTTTTAAAACGCCTCCATCTTTACCCAAAAAGGTGACTACTTGGAGCCCCTTTCTCTTGGCCTGGTTGACTGCTCGAACAAGGTTTTCTGAATTTCCACTCGTTGTGAGGGTAATAAAGAGATCACCAGGTTTCCCATAGGCTTCGACCCCTCTTGCAAAGACTTCATCAAAACCCACATCATTTCCTACACAGGTCAGATGTCCAGGATCTGCAAGAGCAATTGCAGGGAGTGCTGGACGTTTTTTTCTAAAAAAGCCAGTGAGCTCTTCAGCAAAATGCATTCCGTCACAAAGACTTCCTCCATTTCCTGCGATGATGAGTTTTCCCCCATTCTTATAACAATCAATAGTTGCCCAAGCAACACTCTCAATAAACTTCAGTCCATCTGACATTGTCAATGATTCGATAGCTTTCACTCCGTCTCTTACAGACTTTAAAATTGCGCTTTGCATATTTTCCCTCAAATAATTCTTTCTCGTAAAGAACAAAGTTTAGCGAAAATCGATATAAAAATCCAGTTGGGGGGCTTTTCTATAGAGTTACTGCAAGAAAGCATCACTCTCTTAATTTTTCTAATTTCTATGCAGTATCTCTGGACTTTTTATGGAAAATGTTTCAAGTGCAGATCGATCTATAGCGATCAGTGTTCAATTTATGAAGAGTTGTGCCCCCAAGACTCAAGAAGAATTGAATGAACAAAAGATCCTTTTACTCAAGGTTTTTAAGGGTCTTGCAAAGATGGGCAAAACGTCGATCGGTGAAAATTTGGAAGATTATCGTCTAAATTATCTTTTCACCGAAAATCTTATTTTTGAGTCCTGAAATGAGTTCCCCATAGGTCACGGAAGTCAGGGCATGATTTGAGAAGCTCTTCTTTAGTTCCCTCTGCAGCTTTCTGTCCATTTTTCAAATAGATAATCCGGTCAGCATACTCGATAGTAGAAAGGCGGTGCGCGATAAGAATTTGTGTGATTTCTCCATGGAGTTCTTTAATTGCTATCTTCACCTTATTTTCACTAATAGCATCAAGAGAAGATGTTGCTTCATCAAGGATAAGAATGGGAGCATTTTTAACTAGAGCTCGAGCAATCGCTAAACGTTGCTGCTGTCCTCCTGAAAGATTCTTTCCTGTTTCTGCAAGCATCGTTTCATATTTGTCTGGAAGATCTTTAATAAACTCATGAGCATGGGCTTTTTTAGCTGCTTTTACAATCTCTTTTAAAGAAAAGGGTTTTCCATAGGAGATATTTGCCGCGACGGTATCGTAAAAAAGGAAGGGTTTTTGAGAGACAAATGCGATGTGTTCACGAATAGATTGTTGCGTATAAGAGTGGATCTCCTTTCCATCAATCCGTATTGACCCTTTCTGAATATCGTAAAGGCGAGGAATTAACTGAACAATGGTTGATTTTCCGACTCCAGTTCCACCTACAAGAGCAATGGTTTCCCCTTTTTTTACCGTAAAGCTGAGATTTTTTAAGATCCACTTATCATCATAGCGAAACCAAACGTTCTCAAACTCTAGGGCATTTTCGAATCCCTTCAGCGACGTCGACCCAGGAAGATCCATAATTTGCGGCTTCAAGATCAACACTTCATTCATTCGCTCTGCAGCCACAACCCCTTTTTGGATATTGGAATTTTCTTCAGCAAACTTTTTGACAGGTTCATAAAAGAGATTCAAAAGCCCCAGAAAAACGATCAATTCAGAAATTCTCATTTCTAAAGCATAGAGACCAACAATCAATACCGTTGCAATGCAGAAAGTTGTGATCATGTGAAGGATAGGACGAGTCAGAAGGGCATATTTCGCTGTCTTAGACTCGAGCTTTGCCATTTGAACATTTTGTTCTTGGTATTTCTTAAATGAAAAAGCCTCCATAGAAAAAATTTTGACCGTCTGAATCCCCGATAAAAAATCAATAAGAACTGAAGTGAAGCGTTCTTGATTTTTCTGAAGCTGCCTGGTGATTTGTTTGACCTTACGTGTTACAAAAATTACAGGAAGAATCACCATGGGAAGACCAAAAAAGATCACCATAGAAAGTTGCCAAGACATCCAGAAACAAGCAATCAGGGTTGAAAGAATCGTAAAAGGCGCTTGTATATAGTTGATCATAAAGGAGTTTATGGAGGCAGCGATTTGATTAGCATCCCCTGAAACCCTGGAGGAAAGCGATCCAATATTATACTTTTGGAAAAAGCTCATGGGTTGATGCTGAATATGATCAAAATACTGCTGACGAAGGTCCCGGCTAATACGGATCGATAAAATCTGGGTTGAATAGCGACTAAAAAAAAAGAAAAAAGCTTTTGTCACAGCTACAAAAAGAAGAAGAGTGATAAAAGCTTTCATATTATGTTCGAAATGAAATGTTCTTTTTATCTGGTACATGACTCTTTTAAGAGGATTATTCCCTGTCCTTTTAATCATGTAGCTTTGAACATCATCCTTCGTAATGATCCCATCGCCTCTCCCATCAATCTTTCTCCATTTCTCTTGAACATCTTCTAAAGAGACGTGCTCATTTTGCTCTCCTTTTTCATTTTTTGAAGCAAAAAGAGCAAAAAAATCGGTTCCCGTATCAGCGATGACACCGATAGAAAACATCTCCATTTGACTAGCAATAGTCAATCCAATTAATGTTCCAAGAGTAACATGAAAAAGAAAGAAATGACGACGCGCACGAAGTGCTGCTTTAAGAAGGAGTCTCATAGACCTTCTATTATAGTGGATACCTAGATAATTGTCACTTATGAAGCAGTTTATTCTCAGGGCGCCATGTACTAGGCCTTAAGCTTGTTCCACAGTGAACGCTCCTAATTTACGGAATTTTTGATACCGCTTTTCAAGAAGGTCCTCACAGAGAATTTTAGAAAGTTTTTTTGTTTCTTTAATAATAAATTTTTTAACACCCTCATAGACTACCTCAGGATCATGGTGAGCACCGCCCTGTGGCTCTGGAATGACTTCATCAATCACACCAAATTCTAAGAGATCCTCAGATTGCATTTTGAGTGTTACTGCAGCTTCTTCATTTTTAGTCGCATCACGCCATAGAATAGAGGCACATCCTTCTGGAGAAATGACAGAATAATAAGCATGTTCTAGCATTCCTATGGTATCGCCTAATCCCATTCCGAGGGCTCCACCTGAGCACCCTTCTCCAATTAAAAGAACAACAATCGGTGTTCTGAGATTAGTCATTTCCAGTAGATTCGTAGCAATTGCCGATCCTTGCCCTCTCTCTTCAGCTGTGAGACCAGGATAAGCACCGGGAGTATCAAGCAATGAAAGAACAGGAAGATGAAATTTTTCAGCAAGCCTCATTGCTCTGAGAGCTTTACGGTACCCTTCTGGATGAGGCATTCCAAAGTTACGATAAAGACGACTTTCAGTATCGCACCCTTTTTCTTGGGCAATAATCACACATTTTTGTCCTTGAATCACTCCAAGACCTGCAACAATTGCACGATCATCGCGGAAGAGACGGTCTCCAAAAATTTCAGTGAAACTTTCACAAATATTTTTGATATAATCAATAGCTGTCTCTTATACACATCT
>JAUHQH010000147.1 GCA_030408485.1 Candidatus Neptunichlamydia sp.
GAGATGTGTATAAGAGACAGAAGTAAGGGGGTGTGATGCATGATTTGCCTCCAAATGATAATGATTAAAAAGGGAGTAAGCATATGGCAAGTAAGACTTTTGTCCTCGATACAAACGTGCTTTTACATGATCCTGATGCATTAGAAAGGTTTGAGGGCAATAATGTCGTGATGCCACTTGTGGTTCTAGAAGAGCTGGATAAGTTAAAACGCTTTAGTGATGAACTTGGAAAAAATGCGCGTCATATTATCCGTTTCATTGATCAACTCAAAGGAAACATCTTTAAAGGGATTAAACTCGACAATGGAGCGACTTTTTCAGTCTTTGTCGAAGATAAAACAATGTCAAAAGAAGAGTTTCCTCTACCAATTGATACCAATAAAGATCGAATTCTTTTTGCATCTTATAAATTAAAGCAAATGGCACGAGAGGTTGTGATTATGATCTCAAAAGATTTTGTCCTCCGAATCAAGGCGGAATCGATTGGGATTGAAGCTCAAGACTATGAAAATCTTAAAAACTCCTATGAGAACCTTTATAAAGGATTTAGAAAACTAGATCTTCCTAAGCAAGAGATTGATACCTTTTTAACAAAAGGATCTATAGAGCTTCCCGGTGAGGAGTTAGTGGCTAATGAGTATATCCGCTTTTCTTGTCCTGAGAAATCAACAGCTTTTGCTCGTTTTAATGGAAAGAAGGAGAAGATTGAAAGGGTTGAAGGGCTTCTTTCATCAGAGATTTGGGGGATTAAACCTCTAAATGATGAACAAGAATGTGCTATGAACATGCTCATGGATGATGATGTTAAGCTGATTACAATGCTTGGACAAGCGGGGACAGGAAAAACTCTCATGGCTCTGACTTGCGGCCTTCAAAAGGTTTTTGATGAAGGGGTTTATAATAGAATCCTCATCTCGAGACCGATCATGCCTTTGGGTAAAGATATTGGCTATCTTCCTGGGACAAAAGAAGAAAAGATGCTCCATTGGATGCAGCCGATCTATGATAACCTTGAATATATCTGTGAAGCAACGTCAGGTTCAGGGAATGGTGCGGATACCAAACAGTGGATTATGGAAAGTGAAAAGATAGAAATGGAAGCGGTTACCTTTATTAGGGGACGTTCCTTAGCTCATACTTATATTATTATTGATGAGGCGCAAAACTTGACACCTCATGAAGTTAAGACGATTGTATCTAGAGCCGGAAAAGGAACCAAAGTCATTCTCACAGGAGACCCAACACAGATCGATAACCCTTATCTAGATAAGAATTCGAATGCTCTAACTTATGTGGTGAATAAATTTAAAGCCCAGACGATTTATGGTCATGTCATGTTCCAAAAAACGGAGCGTTCGGAACTGGCAGCAATTGCAGCTAAAGTTCTTTGATAGAGCTGTTTAGAACTAAATAGGTTTAGAGACTTCTGAGTACAAAAGTTTTGGATTTGTAAAAAATAGCTGATTTTGGACGGTTTTTGATAGATTTTGTAGTTTTTAAGTGTTGAGATAGGAAAAATCAAATTTGGAGGGTCTAGAACTGTGAGCCTCTTTGAGTTATAACAAATGACCTGCATAAAGCTTGCAAACTGATTTTTCGGAAGTTCCTTGATAGCGAACTCTCTTTTCTCTTTGTGAAAAAACCCGTTCGTAAGGAGCTCTTAGAAAGCTGTACCAGCGGTCTTGATCTTTATTTTGCTCTTTATGTTATTCTTTTTGATGGCACCTAAGTGAGGCCCCCTTTGCCTTGGCAATTCTAGGCGAGAGACTTATACAATATCCCTTGTCCATATAGCTAACTCCCTGGGAGGGATATACATCTTTAAAACCTGAAGGATTTGTGATATTAGCTGGAGTAATTGTAACCTTATTGATAAGACTCGGAGGTTCTTATGGAAAATTTTTGCATGACAGAACTTCCATAAAGAATGCTTAACAATTCTTTTCATAATACGAAAACAAGAGTGTTAGGATCTTAAGCTACAGCATCCCCTCAATAAGCTTCTCTAGCTTGACCATATCTTTATCAAAATTCCGGATCCCTTCAGCAAGTTTTTCCGTGGCCATTGCTTCATCATTGAGCATCCATCGGAACGTTTTCTCGTCTACTGAGATTTTTTCAAGATCACTTTGAGTCGCTTTTTCAGTGCAAAGTTTCTTCGGAACAGCTCCTTCTGTTTCAGTAAGCTCCTTGAGAAATTTTGGAGCTATCGTTAGAAGGTCAGAACCAGCTAGCTCAAGGATCTCGCCAACATTGCGGAATGAAGCTCCCATAATTTGGGTTTTATACCTAAATTTTTTGTAATAATTAAAGATTTTGGTAACAGAGATCACACCAGGATCTTCACCAGGAGGATAAGAGTCTTTTCCTTCTGCTTTTTTGTACCAATCAAGAATACGGCCGACAAATGGGGAGATAAGGGTTGCTCCAGCTTCAGCACAAGCAATGGCTTGAGCTAAGCTAAATATCAAGGTCATATTGCAATGAATTTCCTCTTTTTCAAGTTGTGAAACTGCTAAGACACCTTCCCAAGTTGAGGCTAGTTTGATTAAAATCCGCTCTTTTTCAATTCCGGTCTCTTTGTAAAGATCGATATATTGATGAGCTTTTTTGATACTTCCTTCCACATCGAAAGAAAGACGTGTGTCAACTTCTGTTGAGACTCTTCCAGGTATATGCTTAAGGATTTCTGCTCCGAAGTTCACAAAGACTTTTGTGATGATCAACTCGAGAGGATTTTGCCCACCTTTCGACTTTCCATAAGAAATCGCTTCTTCGATCAGAGGCTTATATTCTTCAATTTCAGATGCTTTGAGAATAAGTGAAGGGTTTGTTGTGGCATCGGTCGGATGATATTTTTTTATCTCATCAATTTCACCGGTATCGGCAACAACAATAGTGTGTTCTTTGAGTTGGTCAAACTTGTTCATGAATAACCTTTTTGCTTTTCTTCCTTATACCACACCATTAAAATAGTTCCAAACTGATCATTGATCGAGGCTGAATGAAACTTGGTTTTCGGAGAAGAGTATCATAGTGGCGCCCAAAATTTGAGGCATCAAGGGTTTCTGAAAAATGTCCAGAAGAAAGAGTTACTGAAGGTTTTAGTTCAAGGTGTTGAAGAAGGTATTCAAAGCAAGTATCGGTAAGGCGGGCTCGTTGTCTTCCTTCAAGAAGGGGAATGATAAAAGTTCTGGTTGAACAATTGGTGCTGATGATCAGTGTTGTAGCACGTTCATCATCCTTATTCTTCGGAAGTTGTAAATGATGAACATTAATATAAGCATGAATTTCTTTTTCTAGTCGGGTAATTTCAAGCTCAATTCCATTTGTTTCATTATAGGGAGGGCAGGTAAGTTTAGACATGTCATAGCGATCATTCCCATTCCGAATAGAGGTATGTTGCCATGTGCTATGGTGACAACCCGCAAGAAATAACAATAAAAGAAGATAGAGAATCCTCATGGTCCTTATCTCTTTTCAGAGCTTTTTTATGATAGTGTTTTCCTGTATCTCTTGCCAGAGGCAAAAAGACCGACTGTGATAGCTGCTAAAGTTCCAGTCATACCATTTATCAAAAATAATGTGTAGAATTGGATTTGATAGATGGTATCACAGCTGCTGTAGCTTTCCATGTATTAGAAGGTGTTTCTTCTCTTTCACGGACAGGAGGATTCGGGGTAGCATAGACGGGAGAGGAAGCATCAGGAGGAGGCTCGGTGTCAGGATTTTCAATTGGTGACGCTTCATTAGCATAAAGAGTAAATGCAAAAAGAATGAGGATAGAGATTAATTTCTTCATGAGTCATTCTCCGTTAGCAGTGTTTCTTTTATATATTTGGTGGCAAGGAGTTGCCAGCAGTTACCTTGAGACTTCACCTCATTTTCCATATAACTCACAAAGGGTTTCCATTGATTGTTTTGAAAAAAAGAGCTTTTAAAGAGTGTTTCGTTATCACCTTTTGAAATCTTCCGATACTTTTTCCAGCATTTGATCACGCCATTGATTTTTTCTTCAAGGTGGGGGTGATGACATGAAGCAGCAACTGTAGGATAAATAACGAGTGATTTAAAGGAGCTTAGAATTGATTCGTGAGTAGATAAAAAATGATCTTTAAGAACCGCTGCTGAATGAATGATGGCATATCCATCATGAACTGTAATTGCTTGAAGGAGTTTGACTTCTCCATAACGGCTTTTTATATCAACCTGGATGAGGGTTCCACAGCCACTTCGGGTATGGATCTGTCTCTTATACACATCT
>JAUHQH010000148.1 GCA_030408485.1 Candidatus Neptunichlamydia sp.
GAGATGTGTATAAGAGACAGGTATCAGCACCAACTAAATTTAACCCTGTTCCTCCTGCCTTTAATGAAACGAGGAAAACAGGAATACTGGGATCTTCATTAAATTCTTTAACAATTTCAAGGCGATTCTTACTCGATCCATCGAGATAATTGAAGCGGATTCCTCTATGCTTAAAATCATTTCGCATGATTTGAAGCATTTTTGTGTACTGAGAGAAGATCACCGTTTTGTGCCCTCCTTCAATCAATGTTTGAAGAAGTTCAACAAGCATGTCATATTTTGCAGAGTCTCCCATTTCCGCTTTTTCTTTAGCAAAAATGGCAGGGTGACAACAAATTTGCTTTAAACGTGCCAGTGTCGCTAAAACATGGATTTGAACCTTATCAAAACCATCTCTTTCAACAAGTTTCACAAGTTCATCTCTTGCTGATTCAGCATAGGATTTATAGAGTTCTTTTTGAACTTTCGTTAATTGACAATGATAAACGTTTTCACTTACTGATGGGAGGTCATCAAGAACGTCTGTTTTCATCCGACGCATAATGAAAGGAGCAACCTTTTTCCTGAGATATTGAAGATTTTTTGTTTGTTCATCGCCTGAGAGTCGGATATATTTTTCAACAAACCGATCATAATGTCCCAAAAATCCTGGCATTAAGAAATCAAAAAGGCTCCAAAGCTCATCAAGAGAATTTTCAATGGGAGTCCCCGAAAGGATTACCCGGTGCTCTGCTTTGATCAGCTTTACAGATTTAGCATTACGTGTCCCGCGGTTTTTAATATGTTGAGCTTCATCGAGAATCATATAAGAAAAGGTTACCTTATCATAAGCTTCAATATCTTTTTGAAGGAGGCTATAAGAGGTAATAATGACATCATAATCCTCTACACCCTTAATCAGTTTCTTCCTGTGATTAGGCATTCCGTCAATAATGAGTGTCTTAAGCTTGTCATTAAACTTATGACATTCTTCCTGCCAGTTATAGAGAAGAGAGGTGGGGCAAACAACAAGTGCTGGATTTTTTGCTTTCCCTTTATGTTGGGTTAAAGCAACAATTGCTTGAAGGGTTTTTCCAAGTCCCATATCGTCAGCAAGAATCCCATTGAGGTACATCAAACGGAGACGTTCAAGCCAATGAACACCTTTTTCTTGATAATGCCTCAGCTCAGCTTTTACTGTTTTGGGAATCGGGCTAAATTTTAAGACCTTTTCGCCAAGCATTTGCTCTCGGATGTCTTTAAGCTTTGGGCTCATCTTAAAGGTGACAGGCACCCCTTCAAAACTTTTTTCATCGATATTTGCTAAGCTCCAAATCGGTCTTTCTAGTTTTTTATTCTCAAGTTTTTCAATTGCAAGCTCATCAAAAAACTGGACAACAACACCTATCTCCTTTAAATCCAAAACCAAGATCTTGGGGATTTTATTCCCTCCATCTTTTGTATTTGTCCCCTTTTTCTGTCCCACATCGAGCTCAAGATAAGCCCGCCGAGAAATAATGCAGTCCCATAGACGGTCAAGTGTCACTCCTTTGAGAGCACCTTTAACATCTAAATTCATCTCATAAACATCAAGACGGTCGGTGTTCGTTAGAGATAAGGTAAATTTCGTCTGATCATAAATAAATTGATCTAAAAGATTTTGAGGGTAATTAAACTTCACACGGTACTGATTGCGAGGAATAATATCGGTCATAAATTCGATAATTTTCTTCTCAGTTTTTGCCGTAAAGATTTGTTGATCGTCATCAAAGATGAAGTCCTGGAAAAGATCATCAATAACCTTTTGTTCCTCAACTAAATTTCGAGCCACAATTCCTTCTTTAGTGACGAAAGAATCAATGTCGGAAAACTTTAGCTTCTTAGAAGAAGAGGGAACAACATATTTGTCATACTGGAAAGAAAGTGTTGCATCCAGCTCTCCGTTTAAGAAAGTCAAATCACAAATTGCTTCAATGGATCCGACAAAAGGAAGTGTTGTGAAATGGTCGATCACATCTGACATATCAACCTCTACGAATCGAGCCATTTCAGGAAGAGCATTTTCCACAAAGGTTCCAAATAAAGGCTCTGGAACGGTCATTTCGCGCATGGGATGAAGACTGCGCAAATGTTGTCTTGTAATGTGGTGCGGGAATCGATAATAGACGTGATTATAAATAATTCCGGGCTTGGCACACTCAAAAAAGCGTGCATCTTCAAACATGATTCTTTGTTGATCAATCAATAATATCGGGTTTAATAGGATTTTGGTTGTTGGAGGATGGATATATTCAAGGGAAACATTTATTTGGGCATTAGACTTTGAAAAATGAATCGGAGACTCTAAATTTTCTTCAAAAAGACAGGGAAGAGTGGGAAGCTCATCCTCTTGGAAAGCCCACCCTTTTTGCTTTAAAAGCTCTGAGGCAATTTCTTTAGCTTTTGCTAAAATCATCCCAAAAATCTTTATATCAAGTCTCGCTATCTTCTGAGCTCTCTCATTTGCCACCTTTTCAGGAAACTGGGCATGGTCCATCACTAAACGAGCAATCCCTTGTTCACTCTCATCAAATGATTCGAGAGAAAACAAATGACTTTTTCCTCCAACATATAGAGGTTCTTGATACCGCACCGCTTCTAAAAATTGACGAATGTTAGGAATGTAGAGAGGTTTGGATCTTGAAGGAAGACGAAGGGCTAGCTGGATTTCGATATCTTGACTTTTCTCCGAAAAGTGATAGATAACAGCGATTTCTGCTTTTTCAATTTCTCTTTTATACTCTGGCAAAAAGAAGGGGGATTTTGCTAGAAGAGAAGAAGCACCGATATATTCTCTTAAAAGCTCTTTCTGATACTCTTCATCCTTTCGCTCTGCTTCTTTAGACTCCGCTTTCTTAACAGCTTCAAGGAGCTTTTCCTTTTCTTCATCGCAGAAGCTTTCATCCTCTGTTACCTCTTCTAAATCTGTTTCTCTAGAATAATTCACTAATATTTCATCTAAACAGGATTCTAAATAGTAAAGGACGGCTGCTAAATGTTGACAATCATAATGATAAGGACAGTCGCAGTCGCAATCGATCGTCTCACTTTCCAATCGATCAACTTCAATCTCACTTTCATAGGTATTTTCATATTGACCAATAACTTGGGCGCTGATTCGAATAGTGGTAGCATCTAAACGAAGAATCTTTGCTGATTTGACTTGTTTTTTATCAAAAAGGTCTTTTCCTTCCCTTAGAATCGCTGGAGGAAAGTCCTGTTTAAGCTTTCTCAAATTCAACATTCTTGCATTTACCTCGAAAAAATTTTACCCAAATATCATCTTTTAATACCGTTTCATGTTTTAAAACACGAGCAGTATATTCTCTTTCTTTGTATGATAAGTCAGTTATTACACTGCGAAATAGTTCTTGCTTCTATGACTACCTTTTTCCCAAAAAAAATTTCAACCTTTTTTTCTTATATTCACCTAAGTTCTAGTCAAAGAAAAGAAGTGAGGGAAAAAATTTGGAACAAACAAGAAAGTGTAAAAAACCTATATTAATCCGAAAAATCAGCGAAAAACTATATTCGATACTTCATAAATCTTTCATTTTGAAAAAAACTCTAAGGCTGCTATGATCCTTTAATTCTTGTATAGTGCGGGTGTAGCTCAGTGGTAGAGCATCACGTTGCCAACGTGAGGGTCGTGAGTTCGAATCTCATCACCCGCTTTTTTATTGAACAGGATTGATCAGAAGCTATGACAGAGAACAAAGAAAAACCTAAAGAGTACAAATCAGACACCGTTACTTTTACCATCGAACGAAAACCCAGATGTATGGTCGAGTATCAAGTTAAAACTTCACCTGAAATTGTTAAAAAGACGCAACATGAAGCCATCAAATCTGTTTCAAAAGAAGTCTCTCTTCCTGGTTTTCGAAAAGGGCGTGCTCCTGATCACCTCATCCTAAAAAAATTTCCAGGACCTGTTGAAGAACGATGGGAAAAAGGGATTGCTAATGAAACTTTCCGCGAGTGTCAAGAACTTGCTCATACTCCCCTTCTAAGTAATGATGCTGAAGTTAATTTCAATATCGCTAAACCTTATGCTAAAGATAAAGAAGGGGCTGAAATGACGTTTTCTTTTGAAACGGAACCTCTTATCCCAGATATTAACTTGAATGAGATTGAAATTGAAGAAGTGAAAAGAGAAGTAGTCGATGAAAAGAAACTTGAGCAAACGCTGAAAAACATTCAGACCTACTTTGTTGAATGGGAAAAAATTTCTAAGCGCCCTGCAAAAGAAGAGGATTTTGCGATTGTTGATGTCGATATCATCGAAAAAGAACCTTCTGAGAACATCCTATCAAATGCTCGTTTTGAAATTAAAACAGGAACAATGACGCAATGGATGTATGAAATGGTAGTTGGGATGAAGATCGGCGACTCTAAAGAAGGTCTTAGTAACCCCGATGAAGATGCTTCTCAAGAGGACAAAGAAACACTCCCCCCGAAAAAAATACGCTTAACTCTTAAAGGAATTGAAATTCCTCACTATCCAGCTATCGACGATGCTCTTGCTCAAAAAATGGGAACAAAGAATGAAAAAGAATTGCGCGAAAGGCTCGAAAAACTTTTGAATACTCAAGCTAATGAAGCGGTCCAAAAAGAATACCGAGAGCAAATAAGCACATATCTTCTTGAAACCTATCAATTTGAGCTCCCCAAAACTCTACTCCAACGTGAAACACAGTTCCGTATCAAGCAACTTGTTCAAGATATTCAGTCCCAACAGAACCCGATGAAAATGAGCGCAGATGAGAGAAAAGAAGCGATTAAAGACATTGAAACTCAAGGTGAAAAAGCCGTTCGCCTTTTCTATATCTCTCGGAAAATCATCCAAGACAATAATATCAAGATTAATCCGAATGAAGTGCATCAAGGCGTCTCCACTCCCCTTGAAGCAATGTTCAGTGATCAATCAGATCTTTATACTGCAGAGGAACAATCTCAAGAGCAAAAAGCCATTGCAACTTCTCGATTGATCCTAAATAAGGCAGAAGATTTCTTAATCTCAAAAGCCAAAGTCGTTCCCTCTAAGCTCAAGAAAAAGGACGAAGCCAAGAGGGAAAAAGCGACTCCAAAAAAAACAGCTCCAAAAAGGAAATCGACGAAGAGTACTTGACCTGAAGCTCCCCTTCCGTCTATAAAAGGAGAGAACGTTAATATAAGGAAGCCTCTATGCCTTTAATCCCCTATGTCATTGAAGATACCGGACGTGGTGAACGTTCAATGGATATCTATTCTCGTTTATTAAAAGATAGGATTATTTTTATTGGAACGGAGATCAACGACCAAGTTGCAAATGCTGTTGTTGCCCAGCTCATCTTTCTAAAAGCTGAGAATCCCAAAAAAGATGTCAGTATCTATATTAACTCTCCCGGTGGGTCTGTAACAGCTGGGTTTGCAATTTATGACACCATGCGTTTCTTGGGGATCGATATTAACACCTATTGTATCGGACAAGCTGCATCCTTTGGAGCTCTAATCTTATGTGCTGGGACACAAGGAAAGCGTTTTGCCCTTCCCAATAGCCGTATTATGATTCACCAACCTCATGGTGGCATCACTGGATCTTCTGCAGATATTCATATCCAAGCGCAAGAAATCCTCCGAATGAAGCAAACCATTGCAAAAATTATTGCAAAGCACACAGGACAACCGCTTGAAAAAGTTTTAGAAGACTCTGATCGAGACTTCTTTATGAGTGCTGAAGATGCTGTAAAGTATGGGTTAATTGATAGTGTGGTAACACCGAGTAAAGGGAAAAAAGATAAATGAGTAAATCTTCCGCAGAATCCCAAGAAATGGCTGCTTGTTCTTTTTGTGGCCGCACCGAAGAAACCGTTGAAAAGCTTGTCTCTGGTCCTAATGCTTTTATTTGTGACAAGTGCGTCCGTCTTTGTATGGACATTATCGAAAAAAAAGCTGCACAGCATGAAATTAAACTTCTAAAACCTAAAGAAATCAAAGTTCGCTTGGATGAATATATCATAGGACAAGAAAAAGCAAAAAAGACGATCTCGGTTGCTGTTTATAACCATTATAAAAGGATCCGCTCTCTTTCAAATGAGTCGAATACAATGCAATATAGTAAGTCGAATGTTCTTCTTTTAGGACCGACAGGATCTGGAAAAACTTTGACTGCACGCACCCTTGCAGAAGTTTTAGACATTCCTTTTGCAATTGCCGATGCCACAACCTTAACCGAAGCCGGTTACGTTGGAGAAGATGTTGAAAATATTATTCTCCGTCTTGTTCAAAATGCTGACTATGATATTGCCCGTGCTGAACAAGGGATCATCTATATCGATGAAATCGATAAGATCCGTAAAACAACAGGAAATGTTTCCATTACCCGCGATGTTTCTGGTGAAGGTGTTCAGCAGTCTCTTTTAAAAATTGTTGAAGGAACCATCGCGAATGTCCCACCTAAAGGAGGACGCAAGCACCCGAATCAAGAATACATCAAAATCAATACACAAAATATCCTCTTTATTGTAGGAGGAGCCTTTGTCAACCTTGATAAGATTATTGCGAAAAGATTAGGAAAAGGGGTGATCGGTTTTGATACAAAAGAGCAAGACCGCGCCTTTGATGCCATAGAAACAAACTACCTCCTGTCAAAAGTTGAGACAAAGGATCTCGTAGAATTTGGCCTTATTCCGGAATTTATCGGTCGTTTTAACAGTATTGCCAATTGTAATGAGCTCACTCTTAATGATCTCGTTGAGATCCTTGTAAAACCTAAAAATGCGATTATCCAGCAATATACCGCTCTTTTTGCCGAAGATAATGTAGAGCTCACCTTTACCGACGATGCTCTAAAAGCAATTGCTGAAAAAGCAAAAAAATCAGACACAGGTGCTAGAGCCCTTCGGATGATTGTAGAAACCTTGTTAATGGATCTAATGTATGAAGTACCTTCCGATCTAACAATTAAACAAGTGATCATCGAAGAAGGGACTGTAAAAGAGGAGAAACCTCCTATCATCAAGAACTCAAAAGAAGAAGCGAGTTAGGCAGCTGATGCAGCTTTTCGCATTTTACTTTCCCATTCAAGCGCATCTTTCTTAACAGCAGAAAGATTATCACCTTTATGATGTGATGGGAACATATGTGGCATTGCATTTCTAAACTCCCTTAAGCTATCCTTCATTACATCACGGATCGTCTCGCTTTCACGATCATAACCTCTAATATTAGTGTCACCATTGAAAATAACCGCTGCAAGCAAGAATTCTAACCCTCTTGATTCACGTGCAAACCCAGATTCTGATCTTCCTTCAATAAATCGT
>JAUHQH010000149.1 GCA_030408485.1 Candidatus Neptunichlamydia sp.
TCATGGTTCTTACCCCGTCGAACATGATGCCCCTGGGAAGAAGGACACCTCATTTTAAACTCATCGATGCTTCTACAGATGGAGCTTGTGACTTTAAAAGAGACGTAGTTATTGGGACGGGTTTGTGATGTTTATCTGCAACCACTGTCCTTATGAGCTGTTATACCCATAAATGGTTTAGTGAGAGGTTTTTTTGAAGCTTCGCCTCACTTTTCAAATTCCAAAGTCTCGCTTTATAAACCCGATTGTGATAAACTCGAACTCTTCGGGATCTTCGATTAAAGGAAGAAAAATTTTCTTTTCGATCATTTTTTTGCCTAATTCCCTTTTGGCGTGAAGGGTAATCTTTTCAAATCTCAGCAAGATAAATTTATGATGGCTTGAAAAAACGCGGATGCGGTTTAAGTGATAAAGCCATTTTGCTTGTAGGGGCAGGGGACCAAATCGATCGATGAGTTCATCAAAAAGGGTTTCGATTTCTTCGTTATTAGTGGTTTTTCCTAAGCGGTGATAGATTTCCATACGAAGACTTGTTTCGGCAATATAAGAAGGAGGTAAGTTTGCATCATAGGAGAATTCCATTCGTGTATCGAAAAAGGAAGGAGAGAGCCCTTTTTTCATCGTATCGATTGTTCGTTTAAGGAGCTTGCAATAAAAGTGAAAACCGATTGCAGAGATATTTCCCGATTGTTGAGTACCGAGCATATCTCCTGCACCTCGAATTTCTAAGTCGCGCATGGCTAGCTTCATTCCTCCTGCAAAACCTGAAGTTTCAACTAAGGCATTGAGTCGTTTCCGTGAAATTTCTTTGAGAGAGCGATTTTTAGGCACGAGGAAATATGCATAGGCAGGGCGGTTCCATCTACCGACACGTCCTCGGAGTTGGTAAATGTCTGCCATTCCAAAGGCGTCAGAGCGGTCAATAAGGATTGTATTAGCATTCGGAATATCCACTCCATTTTCAACGATTGTTGTTGCAACAAGGATGTCGATTTCACCTTGTTTAAACCGATGAAAAATCGCATCGAGCGCATCAGGTGGCATCTGTCCATAACCTACTTCAATGCGTGCTGCAGGAAGAAGAGAGCGGATCTCGTCAGCAATTTTATGAATGGTTTCTACACGATTATGAATAAAGTAAGCCTGGCCGTCACGTGCTAACTCTCGCAGAAGGGCATTTTTAATGAGTTCTGAATCTCTTTCCACAAGAATCGTCTTAATAGGGAGTCGGTCTTGAGGAGGGGTATTGATCACCGACATATCGCGTGCGCCAATCAAAGAAAAGTAAAGGGTACGGGGAATAGGTGTTGCTGAAAGGGTTAAGCAGTCAACTCCAACTTTGGCCTTTTTTAAGTGTTCTTTTGCTCGGACACCAAAGCGTTGTTCTTCATCAATAATAATGAGTCCAAGATCTTTAAAATGAACATCTTTGCTGATAATCCGGTGTGTTCCAATGAGAATATCAACAGATCCATTAGTAACACCTCCAAGGGTATTCTTCACTTCTTTTGGTTTGACAAAGCGAGAAGCGACTCCGATATTAAGAGGAAAGTCAGCCATGCGCTCTTTAAATGTTTCATAGTGTTGCATAGCAAGGACAGTGGTAGGAACAAGAACGGCAACTTGTTTTTTTCCATCGTAGGCGGCTTTAAAGGCAGCTCGCATGGCAACTTCTGTTTTTCCGTAACCAACATCGCCACAAACGAGGCGGTCCATAGCCTTTTCAGATTCCATATCGTCTTTAATAGCTTGGATTGCCTGGAGTTGATCATCAGTTTCTACAAATGGAAACTCTTCTTCAAATAAAAAGAGATCGTCACTTCCTTTGGGAAAGGTATAGCCTCCTTTTGCTTCGCGCATCGCTTGAAGTTGGAGAAGATCTTTTGCATACCCGATAATTGCTTTTTGCGCCGTTGCTTTTGCTTGTTGCCACTTCTTAGTTCCCAAGGTATTGAGAGAAGGGGTTTCATCTTTTATTCCAATATACCTGCTAATGAGATGGGATTGGGAAAGGGGAACATAGAGTTTTCCACTATTGGCATATTCAATCAGGAGAAACTCTTCTTTTTCGCCACGGTGATTTTTTTGCTTTTCAATCCCATAAAACTTTCCGATTCCATTATGGAAATGGACAACAAGATCCCCCTTTTCTAAGGCATGAAACTCAGCTGCAGGCGTATGATAAGTGTTACGCCATTTTTGTCTTGAGACTTTATAACGTTTGGTCAGTTCTGGATAGGGGAGAAGGACATAGGGACCATCAAGAAGAACAAATCCACTCGATAAATACCCCCGTTTGAATTCTCGTTCTTTAGGTAGAGGAAGGAGGGTTTGATCGATCTTTTCTTTAAAAGCTTTTTCTTCGGCTTCTGAAGATGCAATAAAAACAACCGATAGGTTCGTGCTTTCTTTAAGAATGGCTTCTAAGCGTTTATCTTCTTCGACTTCCTCCCAAAAATAGTCTTTAATGGTTCGGAAGGTGTGCTGGATCCGTTTAGTTTCGATCTTTTGATCAAAGATTTCAACCTTCACAGGTTGAAGAGGATTTTTTCCAGAATAAAAATCTTTTCCAATTTTTTCACTCTCTTCGGTATCGCTTAGAGATTTTAAAGGGTGTTTTGTGCAGTAAATACGTTGCAGTTTTTTAGAGAGTTTAAAGAGCTCTGAAAAGGAGAGGAAGTAGGGGGTTGAAGCTCCGGGAAGATTTTTTAAAGCAACATACCGATCTTCAATGGCAAGGAGATCATCAAAAATAATAACAGTGTTATCTCCCAAATAATCTAAAAGCGTTGCTAGTGTTTTTTCTTCCGTTAAAAGGGTATGTTCAGCAGCAGGAGGAATAAAAATCTCTTCAACCTTATCGATCGATTTTTGGGAAATAGGATCAAATATTCGAATCTGGTTCACTTCATCATCAAAAAAATCAATACGAAAAGGATTAAAGCTAGAAAGGGGAAAGATATCGACAATGCCCCCACGAATTGCAAACTCTCCCTTGTCTCCTGCAACACTTTTCCGCACATATCCCAAATCAATCAGCATTTCGGGAAAAAAATCAAAAGGGATTTCATCTCCTTTTTTAATCGTCATTTGTTTGTTTTTTAATGTTTCTGGATGACAGACTTTCTGCAAGACTCCTTGAAGTGGGGTCAAAATAATTTGAGGATGATTTTCTTTTAATAGGGTATTTAATATCTCAAACCGCTTCCCAATGATATCACTACTAGGAACGATTTCTTCTCCGGGTAAAGTCTCCCATGCAGGAAAAGAAAGAACATCTTTTTTTGAAAAAAATGTAAGGTCATCATAGAGACTGTCTCTTATACACATCT
>JAUHQH010000150.1 GCA_030408485.1 Candidatus Neptunichlamydia sp.
CTTGGGGGCTTTAACGCTTGTAGGAATTGTTTTATGGTTACAAGTTTAGGGAGACGCCCTAGTTAAGATTAAAGATTTTTCTTGCCTAATAGAAGGTTTTGAATTAAGGTAATAGGAAGATTTTTAAACCTACAAGTCAAAAGGAGAAAAACATGATAAGTATTACCAAGCTAAATAGCAGCCCAACAGAGAAACAAATAAGTGAATTTGAAAATATGTTCCTAAAAACACCTGAAAGAAAGTATACAGATTTAACTATAACAGAATCCCCTTTCAAGGGTTTTCTCAAATCAAGCGCAATCCAAGAAAGTTCCCCTCTAAAAGACTTGCACCCTGACTTGAGTTTTGCAATTAATAAATTATACCGGGCTGCTGGACTTTCAATTACATCTCAACCCAAGAAGGAGAATGGTTCGAAAGGTGCTAAGTATGTAGCGCATCGTCTTGGTATTAACTATCAAACCGTGGCGTTTCGTGTAGGTAAGATAACCCCAACTAGGGTTGGAAACTTTGTTACGTTGTGGAAAAGACCAAATGGGAAGAATAAACCAATTGATCTCAGTGATGACGTAAGTTTTGTTGTTGTAGATGTATCAGGTGTAAGCGGTCAGAAGGGACAGTATATATTCGATCAAGATGTACTAGTCAAACAAAAAATTTTCTCGGTATCGAGTGAAAACCAAAAAGGCAAAATGGCTTTTCGAGTGTTTCCGCCTTGGGTCAATCCAAAACCTTCAGCTATAAAAACACAAGAATGGCAGTTGCATTACTTTTTCCCAATTACCTCCTCAGAGATTCCATATTCTGAAATACGTAGGCTTTTTAAAGCTAAAGTGTAAACAGCAAGCCTTAATTTGACATTAATGGTAAATTGAGCAAAACATCCAAAGGATATAAAGATGATTGGTTGATCTTGCCAAAAAAAGTAGACAGTTATGGTATAGACTCCTCGCATCCAAAGAGGGGTCAATAGAAATGAAGAAATTCAATAGTGATTTCAATGCATAAGAAAATCTTGGGCAAGGGAGTAGAACGAGATAAAAGGTATCCCTAGCTTCTTCTGTCTGGGGTGACAATCGAGAAATGCAACTAGGTTTGGAGTACAGATTAGTTGGGATGGGAAAGGAAGGGCACTGGACAACATATGTATCCAGAGATTTTGGAGATCTTTAAAATACGAAGAAGTCTATTTGAAAGAGTACAAAAGCGTTAGAGATGTAAGAAAAAATGACTAGAGAAGGTAGCAACTGAAATGGTGATAACTTCTGAAATAGAAGGTGTCAGATAAACAGTGTCTGCTAGATCAAGTCTTGGTTACTACAATTTTATTCCTAGAGGATAAAAATTCGTTTTTCTCAAAATTAGAATGAATAAAATTTGAGGCTTCCGTATGGGAGGAACATTAGATTTGTATTAATTTCCTGTTGGAAGCGAGGAAAAATCATAACGGTCTTTTGTTCCCAGATATTGGCATTATTTATGAATCAGCTGAAAGTTGCTCCTTTACATGTTTGCTCAGGAATATTTAAGAATTACTCATACCTTGTTTTCGATCAAGGATCAAATAACGCATTGGTTATTGATCCTGCATGGGAATTAGAAAAATATCTAGAGGTATTTAATGATTTTGGCGTTACTCCAACGCATATTTTGCTAACACATACACACTTCGATCATATAGAATTGGTTGACTATTTTGCGGGCAACTTTAAAACAAAAATATGGGTTTCAAAAAACGAAAGAAATAGATTGCCATTTACCTCCGATCTGATTAGAACTTTTTCTCACATGGATGCACTTAACTTAAATGGGTTGGACTGTACAGCTTTTTTAACTCCAGGGCATAGTCCGGGCAGTAGTTGTTTTCTAATAGGGTCGAACCTGTTTTCTGGAGATACTCTGTTTATAGAAGGGTGTGGAATCTGTGATGAGCCCGATGCTAATCCTGAGCATCTCTATGAAAGTCTCATGTTTATAAAAAACGAATTTTCGCTAGATGTAAAAGTCTATCCAGGACATAGATTTCAAGCCTGTCCAGGGAAAACTATGGAGTATGTTTTGGCAAATAACATATACTTGCATTTCAAGACAAAGAAAGAATTTGTTGATTTTAGAATGAGAAATAATCAGTTAAATTTTTTTGATTTCAAATAGGTAAAGGTGATTAAAGTTTTTCATATTCCTTTTAGGAATAATGCTCATGTATTAGCTGGCCTTAAAGAGGTTTTGAATGACGAGGAAATTAAAAGAGCAGATCGTTTTATCTTTAAACAAGATCAATCTCAATTTATCTATTTCAGAGCTGTTTTGAGAGGTGTTTTAGGGGAGCAATTATCTTGTCATCCTAAAGATATTTATTTTAAATATTCTTCAAAAGGAAAGCCATTTTTAGATCCTTTCTATCATACAGAAAATCTGTTCTTTAACCTTTCACATACTAAAATGTTTGCACTTATCGCAGTTTCAGATATTTCCCGCGTAGGTATTGATGTTGAATATTCAAGACCAGTTCCTCATCTAGATAGAATTATGAAAACAACACTAAGTCTTTGTGAACAAAGTTATGTGCAATCTTTGCCAAAGGATGAACGATCGCGTGCTTTCTTGCGCTACTGGACGAAAAAAGAAGCTCTTTTGAAGGCGATAGGGAAAGGTCTTGAATGTAATCAAATGGATTATACATTTGGAGACTGCAGAAAAGAAGCCAATAGTGCAATTTGCCATGGATCAGCTAAGTGGATAGTTCAGAATATTTTAGGATCTAAAATCTGCGCAAAGAATAACAAGTTTTCTAGTTACTTAGTTAATGAGCTTTGTCGCTTAAACTGTTTGCAATCTGTTAGCACTAAAACGAAGGTGGAGCATGTTAACAATCAAATGCAGAGATACATTGCTGCAATTGCTTATGAAGGAACTCCTTTGCATATTCGCCACATATATATTTCTTAGCAAAGGAGATCTTTGATAAAGTCTATGTTATGTATGTCCACTTTTTTGGAGGAAGATCATGTTAATGCTGAGGTTTTGACTATATCTTCGAGGCTTCTTATTTGCTTAAAATTGAAGTCTTCGCTTCGGTTGAGAAGCCGTTGCAAAAAGTTGTCAAGTTCAGGGGTATAGGGTGGATATACATGCTGCCCATTATGTTGGTAGAAAATAGGATTTTCGAAGTCTTGTAAAAACTGTGGGGATGCTGCTAAAAAGACCTCCATATCATTTTTACCAACAATTTGAAGCATAGGAATGGGAAGAGGGAGGTGAGAGGAATACATTCCTTCTTTTTCGTGGATTGGGGACCTCCATGGTGACATGGCAATAAAGAATTGAATTCCATCAAGACCTTGATCTTGCCCTGAATGATGAAGATGAAGTGCAACAGAGGCAACAGCTGCTCCTTCACAAAACCCTGCAATCCCATCAAATGGGCCGTGCTTGTAGATAATGTCATGTATGTAGCTTAAAATCATGTTCCATGATTCTCTTTCTTTGGATGTAATTTCTATTTCCTTTCCGTAGTGATGGTGTTCAAATAAAGTTTCAAACCCTGCACGCCATTCACGGTATTTTGCAGTTTTATCGTAAATACCTGATTCTACAAGGCCATCCAGCCCAATTTGCCTTAGTTGCTCTTCATTTGTAAAAGCAGGGATTTCGAATGGGGCATCTGGAATAACGAAATCTAGCTTGGAATGGCCAAGCCAACCTGTTTGCTGCAAGAGCGTGCGAGCAAGGCGGGCGTTTGTTCCTTGGCCTGGAAGGAAAAGGATTTTTTTTCGATAGGAAATAAACGTAGATAATTTACCTAGTGATGGATGCTCTTCACGGGTTTCAATTGGAAACGCTGGATTGCGTTGGCTAATAAGAGCAATAGATGGACGAAGAAAATGCCACAATCCTTTGACTGTTCCTTCTTGACATCCAAGACGGTCAAAATACATTTTCCACTCATGCTCTCTTTCCATTTGAAACTGATCAAAAGGGCAAAGTTCTAGCGTCCTTTCGGCAACAATATTTTTAGCGGGCTCCAGATAATCCCAAAGCTCAACAAAAATACGCTCAGCAATCGTTGTATTTGAGGATTCTTTCATAATACGAGCCAATGCTTGATCAAATTTATTTCGATTCCTTCGAAAATACAGATACGCTGGGACAAAGGCTTGTACAAAGAATGCGTAACTAGAACACATAAGGGATTTGACTTTCCTTGGTACTTGGGCTCCATCATTATAGGTAAATAGGTTAGGGTCACCATTAATCCAAAGCCCTTGAATTTTAGCGTCTTCACCAAAAAGCTTTAATAGGCGCGAATTTTCTGTATGAGAACCTAAACATTTAAGAACAATATCTGCTTGTAGTTCAAGTCCATTTTTTGTTAGAACCCCATCATGTTTAAAATCAGAGACTTCGTCAACAATAATAGTGAATTTGCCTGCCATTTGTGCTAAAAAGTACAGATCAGAGCCTGCTGGTACAGTTGTCTGATCCATTCCTAATGCTCCAGACTCTTCCTTTATAATCGCTTCCATTTCTTCTATTTCAATTCCACAGGCTTTATAGAAAGGTCTCAAGACATCAACAATTGCAGATATGGGCATCACCCCTTTCCCAGTATTTAGGAGCCAATTACAAATGGTTGGAAATACAATATGCCTTTTTCTACACAAAATAGTGACGTGCTTTGCACCATGCTCAAGTGCAGTGCGCATGTTTTCAACTGCAAATGCTCCGTGACCTATAATTAAGACATTCTTGTTATCAAACTTTTGAACAGGAGTGTCATCGGAAATTCCAAGGCTGATATGGCCTTGGAATTGATTCTCTTTCGGAAAGTTAACTACTCTTGGACGGTGCAGTCCTCCCGTCATAGAAATCACTCCAGATACCATTATTATTTTATCTTGATTGCTCTGTCTGTATTTTATTTCATACTCAAAATCATTAATTTTTCTAATCTTTTGAACTTTTGTATTCAAGTGAACAGGTCCTCTAAGTGATTTTACGGTCTCCTCACACCCTTTCAATATTTCTTCTCGACTAGGAAAGGTACTTTTCCATTTGTGATCGCTTTTATTGGGCATTGAAGTGCTGTCAAAGGTGTACGCAGGGGAATCTATCTGAAGCTTAGATGAATTATTCGCGAGGGTATGCCAAACACCTCCTACTTGGTTTGATGCTTCCATCACAACGACAGGTAATTGAGCTTTCTCTAATTGTTTTGCAAAACTAAGGCCCCCAACTCCGGCTCCAATAACAAGTATTGGAAGATCTGGGAGTGGCAATATTTCTTCTTTTTTTTCAATTCCAGTACCTTCTGTCAATAAAGACAACACATGTTTAGAAATAGAATAAATATCTGGATGGTCAAATAAAAATGCGGAAGAAAGGTCTACGTTTAGTTCCGTTGCAAGATGATTTCTTAAAGAAACACTTCCTAGCGAGTCGAGTCCACTTTCTAACAAAGCAGCATTATCTGGGAGTTGTTTCCCAACAATTTCTGTAGAGATCTCTCTGACAATTTTTAATATTTGATCCGGGCTATATGCTACTTTATGTGTTTCTTTTTGAAAGTTTTGCGGTCCATTTGTGATCTTTTGAACGTTAGATATTAAAGGTGTTTTTAAGATAACATCCTTCCACTCAATAGGAGAGGCTAAAACAACACCTCTTTTTGAAGAGGATAGAAGGTTTTCTAGGATCTTCAATCCATGAGCATTTGTGATCGAACCAAATCCCCCAGCTTCAGCACGTTTAACGGCATCATGACGAACAGCCATACCAGCATTAGACCAAGCACCCCACTGAATCGAAAGAATATTCTCACCATCTTGAGACCATTTTAGAGCTAATGCATCAAGCGTTGCATTTGAAGCAGCATAGCTCGCTTGACCAGCCGATCCGAAAGTTGCAGCAGCTGAAGAGAAAAGAATAAAAAAATCTTGTGGAGCAAACGTTTTTCTAAGGTTGATTGCTCCACTGACTTTTACATCATATGCAAGGTGTAGTTTTTCAATAGATTGGTTAGGAATCGTTCCATCTGCTAAAACTCCTGCAGTATGAACAATGCCTCGAACTTCTGGCCAATTATTGGCAGATAACCATTGTTTTGTTTCAATAAGCTTTTTTTCATTAGAGACATCAGCAGCAAGGCAGGAAAGATTAATTTTATGGCTTAGTTCTTTAAGCTCTGGAATTTGTTCAATTGATTTTGGCTTCCGCGATAGAAGAAGAAGGTGCTTGGCTCCCTTCTGAACTAAGAATTTTGCAACAACTAGCCCAAGCGCACCTTGTCCTCCACTGATAATATAAGTAGCATTGCTTTGTAGAGAAAATTCTTGAGAAGTATTGAACTCCTTTAAATGATGAAGGCGAGGAATATAAAGCTCACCGCTTTGATCCAAAAATAGCTCATCTTCAGACTCGCTTTGAGAAACAATGGAAATCACTTCGCTTATTTTGTCTTCTTCACTATGGACACAACAGATCCGTATATCTGGACGCTCTAAGCGGAAGGTACGGGCTAATCCCCAAAGCCCAGCATCTTCAGTATTACCTGGTTGAGTAATCAAAATAACTTGTTTAACTTTTGAGTTTGGAAATTTACAGATAGTCTGCAATAGCTTAAGTCCAATTTCAACATCTTCTTCAGCGCCCCGGCTTAAGAAACCGATTATTTCGGTTGAAGAGTTTAGCATAGAAGAAAGTAGGGTTTTCGAGTTCACAGATACAGCTTTAACGTTATTAGGTAATCGATGCACAGGAAGTTTTCGTGAAAGTATCAATAGATCATTGAACCCTAATAAAGGGTTACTTTTCTTTGTTGTTTTTATCCAAGAAGCTTCGTAGATGCTATTTTCGGGAAGCTGATTTTCTTTGGGTGGCAGTGGTTTTTGGTCTGGATGATTCCAGGATAACTTAGTATTTCGGAATAAGCGCTTTTTAAATGGCTTTAAAGGTATTTCGCTTGGCTCAATCCAATGGAAATTTTCATTTGCTACCATTCGTTTTGCCATATTGATCAAAGTTGGTGAGGGTCCAATTTCAACAATGGTGCCTATTTGTGAAGTAAGTGAGACAGCAGTGTTATAAGCTTTTACAAACTGAACGGGTTGAATAATTTGGTTTGACCAATATTCTGCTGTTTGAAGTCTTTTAGACTCAGCTTGAGCAGTTAAAGTGGAGATAAAGAGAATTTCTTGTGGCACTAATAGTTTGGATGTATCAATTGCAGAAGCAAATCGAGTAGCGGCACTCTGCATGAGAGGAGAGTGGAATGCATGAGAAACGGGTAAAAACGTGTGATTAATATCATTCAGAGAATGGATATAGCTTTGGAGAGATTGAGTAGGGCCAGCAAGAACCGTCATTTGAGGATCATTTTCCGCAGCGATTACAATATCTTTTGGAAGTGATTGAAACATATCCACTGAGGAAAAGACTGCTACCATTCCACCTTTTGGACACTCGGACATGAGTTTGCCGCGTATTACTGACAGTCGCAGAGCTTCTTCAGGTTCCATTACATGTGCAGCAACAGCTGCAGAGAATTCTCCAATGGAGTGGCCAAGAACAACATCAGGGCTTTTATCCATAGAATTCCAAAGAGAGATTTGGGCTAGCTGAAAGGCGATTAGAGCTGGCTGACCATATTGTGTTTGTTCTAAGAGTTTTCCTTGATCAGACTTGGGATTAATGAGTAGCTCAAGGAGAGGCAAGTCAATGCTACTTGATAAGATAGAGATATATGTATCAAGAGTGTCTTTAAAATGAGGTCTTTCTTGGTAAAGAGTTTTGGCGTCTCCAGCTTTAAGGGAACCCTGACCTGTAAACATCCATAGTGTAGATGGTTTTTCAAAACGATTATTCATTTTGCCCTCTATTTATATAGTGATTATTTGATGATGAATTCCACGTCTCAAGAATGACATGAGCGTTTGTACCCCCAAACCCAAAAGAGGAGACTCCTGCAAAAAGAGGCCATGTTGAAGGAAGGAGGGTCAATTTTGTGGGAAAAATAGCCTCAAAGTTTGTAAGGTCTATCTTTGGATTCAGTGTATTAAAATGAACGTTTTTTGGAACTTGGCGATGACGTAATACTTCAATTGCCTTAATCAGGCCAATAATTCCTGCAGCTCCTTCTAGATGTCCAATATTGCTTTTAACGGCACCTAAAACAATCGGCTTCTTTTGATTTCTAGCCATAACATTTTTAATAGCTGCAACTTCAATCGGATCCCCTAACGGAGTTCCTGTTCCATGACACTCTATATAGTCTATGTCAGAGCCTTGTATTCCAGCTTGAGTAAGGGCGCTTTTTATAACAGATTCTTGAGCTGGACCATAGGGAGCCGTCAATGAAGCACTTCGGCCATCCTGATTGACAGCAGTACCACGAATAATAGATAGGATTTGGTTGTTATCTTTCAAAGCATCGCTAAGACGCTTGAGAACGACCGCTCCTACTCCTTCTCCACGACAGTATCCATCCGCTGACTCATCAAAAGTTGCACATCTCCCTCTAAAAGATAGCATTTTAGCAGCACAGCACCCTACAAACGAGCGGGAGCTAAGCATGACATGAACACCTCCAACTAACGCAATAGAGCAGTTTCCTCGCCGAAGTTTTTCTACAGCCAACTCAACTGCAACAAGCGATGAAGAACAAGCTGTATCAAGAGTTATACTAGGCCCAGTAAGCCCCAATAAGTACGAAATTCGGTTCGACATAATCGATGCTGCTGAACCTGCCCCAAAATAAGGGTCGGCAAGTAAGGTGGCTCCATATAAATGTGCCCAATCATGGTTCATTTGACCAATAAAAATGCCTGTAGCGGTGCCTCTCAAACTTTCCTTATTATAGCCAGCCCCATCAAAAGCTTCATAAGCCACTTCAAGCATAAGTCTTTGTTGTGGATCCATTGCACGTGCTTCAGAGATTGGTATGTTAAAAAAGTCGTAATCGAAATTTTCGACCTCCTCCATAAGGGCTCCTTTGCGCGTATAGCTACGTCCTATTGCATCAGGATTTGGATCATATACTTCATCAATATTAAATCTAGATGCAGGAATGTCACTTACGCAATCAGTTCCACTTTGAAGCATATCCCAAAACTCCTCTGGGGAAAAGACACTGCCAGGCAAACGACATGCAGAGCTTACAACTGCTATGGGCTCTTGGGTATATTCCTTACTCGGTGCGATTTGAACTGATACAACGGGTGAAGCTTGTTTTGTAATCTTAGCTTTTTCTTCGGTAAGGGGAAGAAGAGCGGCTGACATATCTCGAATTGTTGGATGGTTGAGAACAAAGACTCCACCAAGGGTCAGCCCTAATTTTTTACTTAAAGTCTGTGCCAAAATCACTGCATTTAGAGAGTCTAATCCTGAGGCCATGAGAGGAACATCGTCCTCAACAGGCTTGCCAACTGCTTCGTTAACAGCATGGCGAACAATTGCAACAATTTGATCTAAGGAATATTTGCCTTGCAAGGTACTCTCCTCAGCAAAATCCTCGATGATGCGATGATTTTGAAACGAAGTTAAAAGCGGAGTGTTTATTGATATCTTATTCCAATCGATTGGAGATGCCAATATGGCACCTTTTTTAGAAGAAGATAAAAGAAGCTCTAGGATTTTCGATCCATGTACATTTGAAATCGAACCAAACCCGGCAGCTTCTACTCGTTTAACGGCATCGTGACGAGTTGCCATACCTGCGTCAGACCAAGCACCCCACTGGATGGAAAGTACTCTTTCTCCTTCCTGAGACCATTTCTGAGCAAATGCATCTAGTGTTGCATTTGCAGCAGCATAGCTCGCTTGACCAGCCGATCCGAAAGTTGCAGCAGCTGAAGAGAAAAGAACAAAAAAATCTTCTGGGGCAAAAACTTCTCGAAGATTATAAGCTCCGTGAACTTTCGCTTCATATGCAAAACGAAGCTTTTCAGTAGATTGGTTTGAAAAGGTTCCATCTGTCAATGCTCCAGCTGTATGAATAATTCCATTAACTATGGGCCAATCATGAACAGAAAGCCACTCTTTAGCTCGAATAAGGTCCTTTAAATCTGAGATATCAGCAGCGAAGGAAGAAATGGATGCTTTATGGCTCAGAGCCTTTAATTCGGCAACTTCTTCAATAGATTTTGGATTGCGCGAAAGCAGGAGAAGATGTTTTGCTCCTTGCTCTACAAGTAACTTTGCAGCAACAAGACCCAGTGCGCCTTGTCCTCCACTGATGACGTAGGTAGCCTTGTCCTCCAATAAAAGCCCATTTTTTAAGCTAACATCTTTACATGAGCGCAAACGAGGAACTTTGACATTTCCATGATTATCAAATGAGAATTCATCTTCATCTAAAGATGACAGTAGCAGTGCATCATTGAGCTGATTAGTTTCACAATAGATGCACTGAATATGGATATCGGGCCGTTCTAATCGGAACGTGCGCGCGAGACCCCAAAGTCCTGCATCCGCATATGAACTCGGCTTTGTGATGAAAGTCACACCACTAACAATAGAGTCAGAAAGAATGTTAAGTTTTCTCAGCAATTTCAAGCCTAGTTCCACATCTTTTTCCAAACCATGGCTAAATAATGTGATGTTAGAGTTGGACGTAAAAAGAGTGGAAGGAATTTCTTGATCTTGATCAATAATAATCATTTCCCACGACTTGGGAAGGTCGGTATTTATCGGTTGTGTTGAAAGGATAGTACCATTTCGTTGCGAGCTTGCTTGTGGCTGTTCTTCTAAAGCTATCCACTCAGTTTCATATAGAGAGTCAATTATTTGTGATCGCGCTGGATCAAAGCTTCGACATGTAAGACCCCTTAGTACGGCAAAAACTTTACCTGTTTCAGAAAATAATATGACAGTTCCTTCTATACTGCTACTGTCACTATTATTAACTTGAGCGAATGCCCAAAGATTTTTTGGTTGTTCTTGAAGATAAAAAAGGCTTGCTGCGTGAACATAAAATGGAATGCATAAACCGCATGAGTTCATTCCAAGTAAGGCTAGTAGTTGAATTCCAGCATCAAGCGACCGTGGATGAAGAAGTGACAAAGATAGATCTTCAATAAAAAGCTCATCAAGTTCAACGTGAGCAATTGCTTCTTGATTCCCAAGATATACATCTTTTAAGTTCCTAAAAGTAGGACCAAACTGCATTCCTTGTGTAGACAAGCTTTGATAGACCTCTTCCATATCAGTCTCAGTGCATCTCTTTATGATAATCTCAGGGTTAAGATCAGAAAGAGCTTCTCCTGAATTTGTGATGAATGATATTGACTGACAAGTTGTGAATGACTCACCTACCTTATTTTTTATATTCCAACTATTTCCACTAGAGTTACAATGGATTATATCGCCATTCTCCTGGAGAACGTAAGGCTTTGTCATCATGATTTCATTAACTTGAACTCCAAGTTCGCTAGATAAGGGATCATTTTTTATAAGATAAGCTCCACCTAACATTGAAATATGGCTAGATGCAGGAATAAAAATCTCGCCAAGTATATTGTGGTCTTTCCACATCTCTAATTTTTTTCCAGATAAATGTGCTTCAAATCCATTCTTTCGTTTATGAATGAGTAAAGGGTTGGGGAGACGACGCCATGGTAAGAATCTTTCCACGTATGGAGGTTTGGATTGAGTTGATGGAATTTGACTTGTGAAAGATTCAAGAACTGCGTGTGCATTTGTCCCACCAAAGCCAAAAGAAGAGACACTTGCTATAAGAGGTCCGTTTGAGGGCAAGGAAGTTGTTTGTTTCGGAAAGATGGCATCTAAATCGCTAAGATCAATGTTTGGGTTTAGCGTATTAAAGTGAACAATTTTTGGTACTTGTCTATGACGTAAAACTTGAACCGCTTTAATAAGTCCGACGATTCCGGCTGCGCCTTCTAAATGACCAATATTACTTTTAATAGCTCCCAGAATGAGTGTTTTTTTGCGGTCTTTGCCTAACACATTTTTGATCGCTGAAACTTCGATGGGATCTCCCAGAGCAGTTCCTGTTCCATGACACTCAATATAATCGATACTAGCCCCTTTAATTCCTGCAATAGAAAGAGCTTGATTAATCACGGCTTCTTGAGCGGGTCCATTTGGGGCTGTTAATGTAGCACTTAGTCCATCTTGGTTAACAGCTGTTCCACGTATAACAGCAAGGATAGAATCTCCATCAGCAGATGCATCACTAAGACGTTTTAGAACAACAGCCCCAACGCCTTCACCACGGCAGTAACCATCTGCTGTCTCATCAAAACTTGCACAACGTCCTTTCATTGACAGCATTTTTGCAGCGCAGCAACCAACGAATGTTCGATAATGCATCATGAGATTTACCCCACCAACTAATGCCATTGAACAAGTACTATTGCGGAGTTTTTCTACTGCTAGGTCAAGAGCAACAAGTGATGATGAACAGGCTGTATCAATTGTCATACTCGGCCCTGTTAAACCTAAGACATGAGAAATACGATTAGACATTATTGAAGTAGAAACCCCCACCCCAAAGTAGGGGTTTTGAGCTTGTAGATCTCCATTCAAGACTGTCCAATCTTGGTTGGCTACGCCAACAAACACGCCAGCTAATGACCCTTTTAGCCGCTTTTTATCATATCCAGCTACATGAAAGGCCTCATATGCTACTTCAAGCAGTAGACGTTGTTGTGGATCCATTGCTCTAGCTTCTGATGCAGAAATTCCAAAGAATTCGTAGTCAAAATTTTCAGCTTTGCTAATAAATGCTCCCTTCCTTGTATAGCTTGTTCCAATAGCATCTGGATTTGGGTCATAGACTTCATCAATATCAAACCGCGAAATAGGAATTTCAGAAACACAGTCAGTTCCATTTTGCAACATTTCCCAAAATTCATCTGGTGAAGAAACATTTCCAGGCAAGCGGCAAGCTGTGCTGACAATCGCAATAGGTTCAGATTTATCATATTGCTTTGTTTCGACCACTACGGGTACGTTCTCAATTGACCGTACATTTTTCTGAACCATAGGGGATAGAGCTTTTACCATTTCATCGATTGATGGATAGTTCAAAGCAAAGATCCCCCCAAGAGATAGGTCTAGCTTTTTACTGAGTGATTGTGCTAGAACAACAGCGCTTAAAGAGTCAAGTCCACTTGCCATCAAGGGGGCATCATCATCTACAGACTTTCCTATAGCTTCAGATACAGCTTGGCGTACAATTACAAGGGTCTGCTTTTGGTCGAATTGATCGTCACGATTAGTGCCCTCTATTTTTGGTCTATGAAGGCTCTTTTTTCTGAATCGGGAGATCAAAGGAATTTCAAGATTTATAAGGTCCCAGTTGATTGGAGAGACACAAATTGTTCCAACAGCTCCCTCAGTCAGAAGCTTTTTGAGAACGTTTGTTCCAAGAGTATTTGAGATCGAGCCAAATCCAGCGACCTCAGCTCGCTTAACGGCATCATGACGAACAGCCATACCACCATCAGACCAAGCACCCCACTGGATGGAAAGCACTCTTTCTCCTTCCTGAGACCACTTTTGAGCTAATGCATCTAGTGTTGCATTTGCAGCAGCATAGCTCGCTTGACCAGCCGATCCGAAAGTTGCAGCAGCAGATGAGAATAAAACAAAAAAGTGTTTTGGGATAAGAAAATTTCTAAGGTTGTGTGCTCCGTGAACTTTTGCTTTATATGCAAGATGAAGTTTTTCGAAGGTTTGGTTTGAGAAGGTTCCATCAGTTAATACACCCGCTGTATGAAAAACTCCGCCAACAATTGGCCAGTTATTTGTCTTTAAAAATTTACCCACCTCGTTAATAGATGCTTCTTTAGAAACATCGCAAGGAAGGCTTTGTACTGTTGCTGACTTCCTTAGCACAGTTATTTCGGGTATTTCTTCCATACTTTTAGGATTACGAGAAAGTAGGACTAGGTGAGTGGCACCATGCTCGATTAGAAACTTTGCACAGACAAGCCCTATGGCCCCATGTCCACCACTTATAATAAAGGTTTCATTTGGGTGAATTGGGAGATTAGTATTATTACTAACGCTAACATGTTGTTGAAGTCGAGAAATAAATACTGATCCTTTACTGTCAACTGAAAACTCATATTCATTTTCCTTACTAAGAATTAAAGGGAGAGAGGAAAGGAGGTTGTCTAAAGGACATTCAATAGAAAGTATTTTGACTTCAGAGTTTTCGAGGCGGAATGTACGTGCAAGACCCCATAAACCCGCATCATCGCAGCTTTTTGGTTGAGTTAAAAAAACGACCTTTTGAATATGAGCTGCACCACCACTAGCAATGCGCTGAAGCAAAGAGATACCAAACTCTACATCCGATTCTAATCCTGAGCTGATTAAAATGACGTTAGAAAATGTGGGATCGAGAATAGAGATAAGCTCTTTATCATGACATGCTTCAATCTTTTTCCAATTGTTAGAGAAGGGGATGTCTAATTCTTGTTGTGAAACAACTAGAAAAGGATTTAGGGAGAGACTCTCCGATTCAGATGCCTGTGGTATCTTTATCCACTCAGTTTCAAATAGAGCCTCATTAAGAGGCTCACTTCCTGCCAAATATCGACAAGTTAAACTTTCTAAAATAGCAAAGACTTCTCCCTCATCATTAAAGAGTGTAATAGTTCCTTCGATACTTTTACTAGTACTTGAGATTATTTGTGCATATGCCCAAAAGGACTTTGGTTGAATATCAACAGCAAAGAGGCGTACTGATCGGATATGAAAGGGAATACAAACACCACAAATATTAATTCCATAGATTCCAAGAAGCTGTATTCCAGCGTCTAATGCAGCTGGATTTAATAGAGTAAGGGATAAATCATTAGAGTTGAGGTTTTTTAATTCAATACGAGCAATGGCTTCATCTTGTCCAAGGTATACACTATGAAGATTTCGGTATTTCAAGCCGAACTTAATCCCCTGATTTGATAAAATGGTGTAGGAATCTTCAAGATCAATCATTGTGCAACGATCACAAATCTCCTGTGGATCAATCATTGTATGGGCTTCTTTTGGTCGGATATTTATAGAGGTAGAGTGACAACTTGCAATTTCTTCTATGACATCACCCTGCTCTTCCTGTATGACTAATCGTTGATCTTTTGTTAGACACCGAATATTCTGATCTTCGCCCTTCAATATTAGAGGGCGAGTCATGGTTACTTCTTTCAGCTCTACTACACAATCTTCTATGGTGATTCTAGAGTTTAGCAGCGCTGCACCACCAAGCATTGTAATATGGCTAGCGGCAGGGACAAGAACATCACCTCGAATTTGATGATCCTCCCACATGTTAGCCTTTTCTCCAACGAGTTTAGCTTCAAATCGCGCATTTTTTTTGTGCCCAAGTAATGGATGAGGGAGACGATTCCATGGTAGAAAATGGGGAATATAGGTAGGTTTTTGAGGCAGAGAACCTGGTTTTTGATTATACGATTCTATAACAACATGAGCATTTGTTCCACCAAATCCAAAGGATGACACTCCTGCAATAATAGAATCACTCATAGGAAGAGGAATCATATGGGTTGGAAGAATAGCATAGAAATCTTTGAGGTCAATTTTTGGATTTAACGCTTTAAAGTGAACAAGGCTTGGTGCTCTGCGGCGTTTTAAAACCTCAACTGCTTTAATCAAGCCAATAATTCCTGCAGCTCCTTCTAGATGTCCGATATTGCTTTTAACAGCTCCTAGAACTACAGGTTTTTTTCTGTTAGGAGAGAGAACATTTTTTAAAGCTCCCACTTCGATGGGATCTCCAAGAGGAGTTCCTGTCCCGTGACACTCAACATAGTCGACATCAGAACCATTCAATCCTGCAACACTTAATGCACCTTTAATAACGGCTTCTTGTGCAAGACCATTGGGAGCTGTCATAGAAACGCTTCGACCATCCTGGTTCACTTTGGTTCCTCTTATTACTGCAAGTATCTGATTTCCATCTGAAATAGCATCACTTAGTCGTTTTAAAACAACTGCTCCTACTCCCTCTCCCCGACAATATCCATCGGCAGATACATCAAATGTAGCACAGCGACCCTTCGGAGAAAGAGCTTTAGTTGCACAAGCACTCACAAACATCCGGCTGTGTAACATCACATTGACCCCACCAACTAAAGCAGCACTACATGACCCTGATTTCAATTTATCAACAGCGAGATCAACAGCTACAAGCGAAGAGGAACATGCGGTATCTATCGTCATACTTGGCCCAGTTAATCCAAGCAGGTAAGAAATTCGATTTGATGCAATAGATCCCGAAACTCCTGCCCCAAAATAGGGGCTTTGAGCTTCATTTTCCCGACCCATTGTTGTCCAATCATCATTGGCAAGTCCTATATAGACTCCAATTGGAGAGGCTCGAAGCGTTTCTTTAGTAAACCCAGCTTGGGAAAAAGCCTCAAATGCAACTTCAAGAATAAGACGTTGTTGAGGATCCATCACTTTTGCTTCGGCAATAGAAAATCCAAAAAAGTTAAAGTCGAAATACTCAACACCTTTCATAAATGCTCCATGCCGAGTGTAGCTATATCCTGCAGCGTTTGGATCTTTGTCAAATACACTATCGATATCAAAACGGGATAAGGGAATTTCTGAGACACAGTCAGTTTGAGAGGAGAGCATTTCCCAAAAATCTTCAGATGAGAATACATTTCCAGGAAGGCGACATGCAGTGCTAACGATTGCAATAGGTTCATTTGAATTTTGAGATTGAACTGTGAAGCCAGGATTCGACTGTATCCCAAAGTCTTTCATGATATGGTCTGCAATTGAATCAGCATATTTATAGAGAAGGTTAAAATGGTGGCCTTCACTACGAATTACTTCTAAGTTTGGGCAAAGTTTCCGACATTGATTTAAAGCATTACTGTCATTTTGAAAAGAGCGAGAAGTTTCGATCATCATTTCAGATTGCTTTTCAATGGGAGGTATTTTACTTTGGAAGAAGGTCACTGGAGCTTTAATAGTACCAGAAGGCTTGTAATGTTCTAACAAAATTTCAAAAGGAGCCGGGTGTTCCGGAGCAGTGAATGGAGGAACATGACGAGGATCTATCATGATGAGTCTATCTAGCTTTTGTTCTCGCTCTAACTGAAGCCCTATTTCTATAGACAGCGTGCCACCAAATGATAAACCACCAATTGTATATGAATTGCAAGGGACCTCTTGGAGCATGGCATTTTTTAGATCTTTGGCTACTTTTTCTAGGGTTATTGAATTAAGATCGATAATAGCAGGGATTTCTGGTCTAGCTGCATAAACAGAAATAGGCAAAGCTTTAGCTAAGGTGCCAAATGTTTTTTCAACAGAGCCTATCACACCACTGATAAGAAAAAGGGGAGGACCATTTTTACAATCGTTTAGCGCAATCCAAGTCTCTTCCTTTTCACAAATTGTCGATTCAAGTTCAATCTGCTCAAGGATATAATCTACAACATCCTTTTCAGTTGGGTAATTAAATGCGAAATGAACTGGAAGATCTACACACTTTGGTAGGTTATCAAGGAGTTTTTGACGTAATTGAACAAGGTCTAGAGATGAAAATCCTGCTTCCATAAACGAAGGGTTTCCTTCAACTTTATCTTGGGGTAGGAATTGCAGAATGGTGCCTCTGACTAAAGTGCTCACGTCTATTTGTGCCCACTTTTTCTTCGGCTCTTCTTGTTTTTTTTCATAGGGCAGTTCAAATTGAGATTCCTTTAAGTTGAATATATTACGATCGATAGGACTTGCGCAAACAATCCCTTTTTTTGATGAGGCTAAAAGTAGTTCCAGAATTTTCATTCCAAGAGCATTGGAGATTGAACCAAACCCCGAAGCTTCAATCCTCTGAACTGCATTGCTTCGCACAGCCATACCTGCTTCAGACCAAGCTCCCCACTGGATGGATAGTGCATTTTCTCCCTCCTGAGACCATTTTTGTGCAAGAGCATCTAATGTTGCATTTGCAGCAGCGTAGTTAGCCTGACCTACCGATCCAAAAGTTGCAGCAGCTGAAGAGAATAGGACAAAAAAGTCTTGTGGAGAAAAAACTTTTTTAAGGTTATAAGCCCCGCGAACCTTAACGTCGTATGCAATGTGTAGTTTTTCGATAGATTGGTTCGAAAGCATTCCATCTGCTAAGACTCCTGCAGCATGGATGACACCTTTAACTTCAGGCCATTTATTTATTGATAGCCATTCTTTTGATTGAAGAAGACTTTGTTCACTGGTCACATCAGAGGCAAAACATGAAATGACAGCTTTTTTATTTAACTCCTTAAGCTCAGGGATCTCTTCAAGAGGCTTTGGATGGCGTGAAAGAAGGAAAATATGTCTAGCTCCTCGCTCTACAAGCAATTTTGCAGCAACGAGACCCAAAGCGCCCTGCCCTCCACTAATAAGATATGTTGCATTGGAGTTTAGAGAAAGTTGGGCTTTGAAATCGATATCCTTACATTTTCGTAAACGAGGAACACAGATTGCTCCTTGACTATCAATTAAGCACTCATCTTCATCTAGAGAAGATACTGAAAGGGCATCATAGACCCTATCACTGCTGCATAAAACACATTGAATGCGTATATCGGGCCGTTCTAGGCGGAAAGTTCGTGCTAGTGCCCAAAGCCCAGCATCAACGGAAGAGCTAGGTTTTGTGACGAAGATGATGTTTTTAGAATTTAAGCTAGGAAGACTGTTAAGGGTTTGTAGCAGCATAAAGCCAATTTCAACATCATCTTCTGAGTCATGACTAATTAAGGCAATAGTAGAATTTGATTTTAAAGAACTAATGGGGAGTTCCGACAGCATCTCAACAATCTTTACTTCCCCCTTCTGGGGTATGTTATGAAGAGGGAGCCTTGATAAAATCACAGTTTGAGATAATGGAGTTGGATGTGGTGTTAAATTAGTAGGTGTCCAATTTGTTTCATAGATGCAGTTTTCAGGATGGTCTTTATCAATGGGTTGAGAAGTTTTAAAAATAATCTTTTTGGCAGAGGGCCTATCCCAAGGCAGGTTTCTCGTTTCAAAAAGGTGTCGCTTATATACGTGGAGCTGCGCTTCATGCGGCGGAATCCACTTTATTGTTTCATTGGAAATTATATTCTTAGCAGTATTAATTAGAATTGGAGAGGGGCCGATTTCAGCAATTGTGTCAATAGCAATAGATTGGGACATTGCTAATTTTATGGCCGCATAGAATTCTACAGGTTGAGTGATTTGATTTGACCAGTACTCAGCGGTTTGCAGTAGAATAGATTCGCTCTTTCCAGTTGAAGTTGAGATGAACTGAACATCTTTTGGAATGGATAGTTTTGCTTTGTCAATCTGGGATGAAAACAGGTGAGCTGCTTTTCCCATGAAAGGAGAATGGAATGCATGTGAAACTGGAAGCATAGTGTGTTTAATTGAGCTCAGAGAATTCTTAAGGTAGGAAGTTAACGCATATTTCTCACCAGAAAGTGCAGTCATCTGAGGACTATTTTTAGCGGCTATATAAATATCATCTGGCAAAGATTGAAAATTTTCTTCTGAAGCAAAAACAGCAGCCATACTGCCTTCAGGGCACTTTGACATTAGATGTCCTCGAATCTGTGCTAATCTGAGTGCTTCTTCTGGCTCCATAACACCAGCTACAACAGCAGCTGCAAGCTCTCCAATGGAATGGCCAATAACAGTTCCAGGTTTATTTCCGTTGACTTCCCACATGTAGGCCTGCGCCAATTGGAGAGCAACAATTGCTGGCTGTCCATACTGAGTAAGGTTTAAAAGGTCTCCTTTTTGAACTTTTGGGTTGATTAATAGGTCTATTAAATGAAGGTCAAACTTTTCTTTAATTAACGAAGTATAATGGGTAAGGGCTTCCTTAAAGAAGGTATTACTTTCAAACAGATCTTTTGCACACCCAGGAGTTAGAGAGCCTTGCCCTGTGAACATCCACAATGTTTTTGGACAGGTCAATAGGTTTGCTGAAGGAGTAATCTTGTGAGACTCAAGGATAACATGAGCATTAGTCCCCCCATAACCAAAAGAAGAGATCCCTGCCAAAAGTGGGTTGGTACTTTCTGTACTTCCCAATGCCCTTGATTTGTTATCAATAATAGCAGGGAATGATTCTAGGTCAATTTTTTGGTTTAGTGATTTGAAGTGGATATTCCCGGGAGCTACGCGATTTTGTAGTACTAAGACAGTTTTAATCAATCCAGTGATCCCTGCAGCACCTTCCAAGTGGCCGATATTTGTTTTCACAGACCCAAGTATAATAGACTTTTTTCGATTAGGACCTAATACATTTTTAAGTGCTTCGACTTCAATAGGATCTCCCAGGGGCGTTCCAGTTCCATGACACTCTACGTAATCAATGTCTGATCCATTAATGCCTGCCATATTAAGAGCACTGTTAATCACAGCTTCTTGAGATAACCCACTCGGAGCTGTTAAAGAGGCACTATGACCATCTTGGTTAACCGCAGACCCTCTAATGACTGCTAATATTTGATCTCCATCTGCCTCTGCATCACTAAGACGTTTAAGGACTACAGCCCCCGCCCCTTCTCCTCTTGCTATTCCGTTTGCAGCGGCGTCAAAAGTGGCACATCTGCTATCGGGAGAGAGCATCCTAGCTTGACAAGTTGTTAAATAAGGTTCAGGACTTAAGACTAAATTTATGCCACCTGCTAGAGCCAAATCACAAGAGCCGTTACGTAATTTTGTAACTGCTAAATCTAAGGCAACTAAAGATGAAGAACATGCAGTATCAACAGTTATGCTAGGTCCTAGAAGATCAAAAATGTAAGAAATTCGATTCGAAGTTATGGATGGTGCAGATCCTGTTCCTGCATATTCTTTTGTGTAGTTGAAGTCCATCATCCAGTCATAATTCATTTGTCCTACAAATACACCTGTAGATGATCCTTGTAAGCGCTCTTTATTTAGACCGGCATAATGAAAGGCTTCATAGGCGACCTCAAGAAAAATCCGTTGTTGTGGATCCATCGACAGAGCTTCAGCTTTTGGAATGTTAAAAAATGGGTAGTCAAAGCTATCAATCTGGTCCATAAATGCACCCTTTTTTGAATAGCTATGCCCTGGAATTTCCGGATTTTCACAAAAAATTTCATCGATATCAAAGCGAGAAAAGGGAACATTTATCATGCAGTCAGTTGAGCTAGCAAGCATTTGCCAAAACTCTTCTGGCGATCTCACATTGTTTGGCAAGCGACAAGCAATGCTAACTATTGCTATTGGCTCTGTTGAGGTTAGGTTTGGGGTATTTATATGTTTTTGCTTTGAAGGTTTATTTACGGATTCGGACGAGCAATGGTAATTAGCTAGCTGAAGGGCACTTGGATAATTAAACAGCAGGGTATATGAGAGGCGTTTTCCCCAAGCCTCGGAAAGCAAATTAATGAGCCTGACTGATTGCAACGAAGAAAGACCTTGTTCCGCTAAATTTTGCGTGGGAGAAAGGGCTTCAGGGGGAACTTCTAGCACTTGTCCAGCAAGTTTTAAGGTGAGTGCAATGTCATTTCTATTTACTACAGATTGAGAAAAGCTTTCACTATTTGTCGGAATTATCGAGATTTTTGCCAGTTTTGATTTGTCAACTTTGTGATTTGATGTTAAAGGGAGTTCATCGAGTAAAACCCACGTTTGTGGCACCATGTAATCCGGTAAGGTACTTTCTACATGGTTATGAATCTCTTTTTTACGAGCATCACTCTTTTCTGATACACTAACATATCCGATAAGCCGTGAGTTGCTTCCAGGAACATGGATAATTGCAGAGCGCTTCACAAACGGGAGGAGGTCAATACATTTTTCAATTTCATTTAATTCAACTCTGTTTCCTCCAATCTTGACTTGTGAATCTTTTCGCCCAATAATTTCAATTTCTCCATTAGGAAGATATCGACCTAGATCTCCGGTTTCATATATACGCCCAAAGTGGTTTGTTTTAATAAACTTGGAATCCGTAAGCTGTTTATCATGAAAATACCCCTGGGACAAGCCTACACCCCCAATGTAAATCTCACCAACAACGCCAGGAGGACGGTATCGAAACTCTGAATCGAGTACATACATTGATTGGTTAGACAAAGCCCTTCCATAAGGAACAAGTTCTGTTCCCATTTTTATAGATTGATTTGTCACAATATGATAGTTAGACCATATTGAAGCTTCTGTTGCTCCACCAAGAACAATCATTTTAAGTTTTGGGAACTCTTTACGAATGGATTCTGCAGTACTCATTTTAAATGCATCACCGCTGAGAAGAGCAACTTTTATGGGTATATCCACTTCGGGAGGCTTAGAGGCTATGAGCATTTCAAAAGATATTGATACAGTATTCCAAACTGTTATTTGATGCTTTTGAATTTGTTTCCACCAGTAGTCTGGGTCTTTTGTCCCATTCGGCTTGCAAATGACAATAGTACCTCCACCAGCTAAAGTACCAAAAATATCCCAGACGGACAGATCAAAACTCAGAGATGAAATAGCAAAAGTTACAGTTTTTTCTTTAATAGAAAAGCGTTTATTTATATCTAAGCAGGTGTTTGCAGCGCTTCTATGGGTAATTTCAACCCCCTTTGGGGTTCCCGTTGATCCAGATGTGAAAATGACATAAGCCAATTCATCTGGATTTAAAGGACTTAATTTGAAGTTTCTGCCTGATTCGTTATTTTTTACAAGTCGATTGACATTTAAAAAGCTGATTTTCGCAAGGTCTTTATGATCGTGGAGGCTATGAGCTGCTGACTGTGTGCGATCATGAACTATTGTAACTAAGCAGTTTGCAAGAGAGAGGATTTGAGAAAGCCGAGCTTTGGGATGGCTTGGATTTAAAGGCAGATAGTACCCTCCGGCAAGGAGAATTCCTAAGCAACCTACAACCTGCTCCCACCCTTTTTCCATAAGGATAGCAACACACGATCCTTTTTTTACACCAGTTTTTTTTAATAGTGCAGCAACACTATATGCATTTGCGATAACATCTTGATAAGATAGATTTAATTCTTGATCTATAACAGCAATCCTTTGAGGAAATTTCTTTGCTGTACGCGTAATAAGTTCATGAAGAAGTAATGGAGAATGACTTTCAAAGGAACACTCTGTTAGGTTTAATTTTTCGATAGATTTAAGGGTTTTAGGTGGTAGACGAGGAGAAGAGAAATTTTTTTTTGCAATAGACTTCAGAAGCTGGGTAAAGCAACTGAGCATATTAAAAATTAAGTCGCGGCTATAGGCATTAGTATCATAATCCCAGTTAATATAGAGCGTTTCATTGAATTCATAGACCTGATGGTCCAAAGCAATTTGAGGAGTTTGAGTCTGTTGATAGTGAAGCTTAACCTTGGAATTTTTTAACGAAATATTCGAATCAATAATATCAAGAAACGAAGTAAAGACGATCGGGAATGAAAGATAAGGATCTGATTGGGTTTTTCGAAGCAAACGGATAACATCAAGTCCTGAAAAGTCGCTGTTTTCAAGAGCTTGAATAAGCTCTTGGTGAATTTTTATAGCTTTATTTTCTAGACTTTTGCCTTGAATTTGGTAGCAAGAACAGAGTAAAACATTTGTGAATTCCCCGACTACGCCAGAAAAATCATTTTCTGGAGAAATAGGTCTCTCAGACATTGTTATAGCAACTGAAAAGTTGGGTTCTTCTGAATAGTAGCGAAGGACTTCTGAGAATACGGTTATTAATAATGCATTAGGGGTGATGTTGAGCTTTCGAGCAAGTTTTTTGAGGCTATCCCAATCTGATTTTTTAAAAATACTTGATTCACGAGAAAAGTTAGGGACTTGATCGGTCTTTTTTGGCAAAGAAGGGAGCTGGGGAGGACCTGGAAAGTCTCTAACCTTATTCTTCCAATAATTGGTTGATGAAGGGGAAGCAACTCGACTTGCTCTTTGGGTACAATAGTTTTGAAAGTGCAATTTAGGATTTATCGGTACGAAGGATTTTTGTCCACTATGCAAACTGTTGTAGTAGTTTACTACCTCGTGAATAAGGGTAAGGGTACTTGTTGCGTCGATAAAAAGCATATCTAATAAAAGGTGGATACGAACGAATTTTGATGAAACCTTACTCAAGGCAATTCTCCAATGAGAATTAGGATGGCTTTTAAAATAATTCAAGCAGACTTCTCTCTGCTTTTTTGGACTAAGTTTGAGATCGAAGTCAATATTAGATTCATCGTTCCATTCGTTTTCAGGGAGAATTTTTTGGAATGTGTTGTTGAAAACTATTGCATGAAGCATGGAATGCTGATTGACAACAAATCTAATAGCTTTCTTAAATAACTCTATATCAAGATCCTCACAATCAAACTCGGTATATACTTGGCAAGGACATGCTTGACTAGAACCCAATATATACGACTCTTGCATGGGGGTTAGAGGAAATGGTTGCAAATCAGATACTTTTTGAGAGGTAGATTGTGAACTACATATAGATTTTTTTGTTTCTGGGACGGGCAGTCTCTCGATAATTTGGGTAATAGTTAATCCATAAAGCTCTTGATATGAAGGTTTAGGAGATAGAATGTCTCTCAGCTGGGAAACTACTAACGAACTAATTCCCAGGTTTCCGAACAACTGGTTAATATTCTTTTTAAGGATCTGTATAGGTATATTTAGTATATTTGCAAGATCTTGTATTTTAGCTTTCAACATATAATTACCTAAATAAATTATAGATTTATAGAAATGAAGTACCTTAAGTTTTTAAGAAAAGGCGTCTGACTAAAGAAAAATTTGACATGTTATCCTTAGAAATTGAAAAGAAAAATTTATTTTGCCACTCTTGGGTTTTTAATGCTGTTGGTTTGGGTTTCGCCCAGGGAGGAAAGACTCTGAAAGAAAGTTTGCCTTTTTTACGCCTAAGTCTTTCCTCTGTAGAAAGCCCTTGAGAGATGATACCCTTGCTTAATAGTGTTGATCTAGGAAATACAAATTGCCCTCTATTTGCTGAAACTTTATCAGATACATCAACCACTAGAAAGTCAATTTTTCTATAACTTGTATCCACAGGGATAATAGTACGATCAACTCTATCATAGATTGCTACGAAATTTCCTGGTCTTTCTGGAGTAATTTTACCTATCCTAAATGTGATATTTCTATCGTCAAGCTTAAAAGTAAAACCTTCATATTCGTCATTTTCAACCTCTCTTTTAGGGTTTTCTGTGAGTTTCATGCCTGCTGGAATATAGATGTTTGCAATTGCAGAATATAGGTGTAAAGGTATTCGACCTGACATTTCAATCTTCTCATATTTTTTGGCACTAGCAAGAATAAACCAAGCTTGCATAATAATAGATTTATTTTCAATTACAATATGTCAGATCAAAGCTAAGATGTCACCCTTTGTGCTTATGAGGAGTTAAAAGCACAGGGGTTCGAGAGAGCCTTTCATCCACTATTGGGGGATCGCGCCGTCCTTACATTGTATTATTAACGCCATGAATGATTCCTCTTAGGCTTTGTTGATCTACTAGGCCAATAAGCTTCCAACTCCTTGGAGTCGAAAACCTTGGGTTTTTGACTCGTTTGATCTTTCCATTGGGTATTGGGTATACGTATAAGCTTTTCCATTACATTCTATCAATATAGGTTTTCCTAGCCTATCTGATATGTTCACATACATTTTTGTAAATCGGTTGGATGTATCTACATTGATTTGATAGGTTACCCCTTCATAACTAAAAATCAAATCTTTAGCTATTTTTCTAATCGCTTGTCTTGCAAATAATCTTTCTAGATCAGTTGTTTTATTAAAGGGGCGATGAGCATCACTTTTCTCTATAGGTTCTACTCCATATTTTTTGTTGTACTTTTCTATGAACTTTGGCAAGTAACGGTTAGCTATCCTCGATAGTACTGATCTTTCGTAACCTCATCTCTTTAATCAAACGATCTTGGAGAGTTCCATTCACCCGTTCTACGCCCCCCATAGCCTTGGGGGCTATTGGCGTAGCAGATCAACTCGATCCCTAGTTCTCTTAGCACTCTTGCAAAATGCGTCTCTCTTTCTCGAGCTCCACTATTTTCTCGAGCTGTTCTTATAAGATACTGTGTTTATCTACATACTAGAGCTCTAGGCTTCCCATATTGGCATAGTTGTTGTTGTAAAATCTGCTGATAGGACTCCGTTGTTTCTGCTGGAACGAATTTTCCTGCTGTGATTTTGCTCGTTGCATCATCGACGAACAAGACTATTGTACACTCTGCTCCTCTATCTTCGAACCAAGCATGTCGTGATCCATCTCCTTGAAGCATCTCTCTGAGTCTAGCTCTTCTCTGTCGACGTTGATAGATCTTGTATCTTTTCTTGATTTTTGGTATCCGTAGTCCCGTTTTTACTATCCACTTACGAATGGTTTCGGAGGAGAGGGAGTAGCCCTGTCTCTCCTCAATTTTATCTCGAGCAAATGTAGGTCCAAAACCTCCGTATTCTTCGCTATGTAAAATCTTTAATACTTCTGATTTTACCTCTGGATCTATTGGATCTATCTCTATTGGTTGCCGTCTTTCCAACATGTTTAGAGATCAGTTCTTCCCCTCCTTCTACGCCGTATCTTTTACGGATTATTTTTGTATGTCTATGCGACAGGGCAAGCTCTTGGCTCCCCTCTCGCATAGTTAATTTTTCCTTTTCTCCATTCACTCTCCTCATTTTGATCAGGAGGGTGCCATAATGGCGTTGCTTCTACATTTTGATTTTTCAGATTGACAAAATTTATAGATAAAGTTAGATATTTTCCCATATCTTTAAATGTCCTCAAAGCAAATAGGAAAATCACAATGTCTATACCGCTAGTTTGTAAAAAATCAAGAAGCTTTAGCAGCTCTCCTGAATGTCAAAATTTAGAGGAAAAAATCTCTCCTCCAATAAAAAAGAAAAAGATAGAGAAAATAGATGTAAAATCAGAAGACTTTCTTACGAGAGATTTACCTGCTGACTTGGTCTTTGCTATCGAGAATATATACACTGTTGCCGGAATATCTATTAACTCAAGACCTTTAAAAGAAGAAGAGAAAGAAGGTGAAGAATATAAGGCTTATAGATTTTATATTGAGAATGGTGACATCATGAAGCATGTAGCATTCCGCGTGGGCAAAGTAACACCAAGCAGACCTGGAAATTTTGTTACTTTTTGGAAGAGACCAAATAGTGTAATTGAACCTCTTGATGTTAGCGATGGCATTGATTTTGCTGTGGTGCACGTGTCCAATGGTGAAAGAAGGGGACAATTCATATTTGACAAAACAACTTTGTTTACCCAAAGAATTTTTTCTGACACTAAAAACAGTAGAAAAGGGAAATTAGCTTTCCGAGTATTCCCCCCTTGGTCTCAACCAGCTAAATCTGCATTAAAAACACAGAGTTGGCAGCTAAAAAAATTTTTTGAAATCCCTAATTCCAAAACTCTTGATTACGCGCGAGTGCTCAGGCTTTTTAAGATGAGATGATCTAGTTTTTATAATAGTTCGACTAAAACTACCTCTAGTTAAAAAATACTGATCATCCTTCTGTGTCAAAAGCTAATCGAATCAGATTTAATTCTTGATTTCATTCCTTTTTTGCCTTAACGGATAGAAATATAATTTATTAATCATGTACCATTTGCTGTTGGAAAAAGCTTTCTACTCTTTTTTCCTCTCGATCTGTGGGCAATCCCTCCTGCTCCTTCCTCTTCATGTCTCCTTATGAGTCTTCGAAAATGCCTCTTTGTGATCCTTAGCTCTTCTACTCTCTCTCGGGTTTTTATTTTTCCTCTTTTTACAAGCATCAATACTTCAAGCTTCCTCAATTCTTTTGTTGTCATTCTTAGTTCCATGTTCTAGTGTCTCACCCTCTGTCTCTTATACACATCTCCG
>JAUHQH010000151.1 GCA_030408485.1 Candidatus Neptunichlamydia sp.
TCCTTCTTCATTTGATTGGGCATTAGATCTATAGGACCTTTTAATTTGTCAGTTTTTTCCTCTATTCTTTTAACTCCTTTTCTCTCCGAAGAGAACTTTTCTATTATATTTCTTAAAGCAAGGTTTAATATTAATTGTGTATTTTCCCATCTAGGCTTGTTAGTCTGACGCTAATATGTTTTCCGTTAGAAAACACCTCTATAAAACCGTTAGGGGTTTTCCAATTAATGGGTATAGGTTTTGACATAATTGCAAGTTCCTTAATTTTGGCTTTAAGATTAAAAGGTTCTAATCAAGTTCTTTTTTTTAGTCAATAAAAATTAAATTATACCTAAGGCACATGTAAATAGATCTGATGAAGAATAGCTTCGTCTACTATGTCCCCCAAGTATAATTTCCAACCGCGTGTATGTTCACCTAGATAGTGTCGTTCCAGTCGTCACAAGATAAATTTTTTGTTATACTTCTTAAGCGTTAGCGTTGATCACAAACGATAAGGAATAGATTGTGAAAAGTGTCCATAGGAGAGATGACATACCAGACGAAACTTGGAATATATTACAACCTCTTACTTCCTGGGAGAAGAGGGGTATAGGGTGGCATCGCAAAAGAGGATTAACTCCTTACTTGAATGGTGTTTTTGGGGTCCTCAGAACAAGGGCTTCTTAAGAGAGATTTCCCTCCGGACTATGGAGACTGAAAGAACACGGACCGACGTTTTTGTCGCTGGAGAGACAAAGACGTCTGGGAAAGCCTTACTGGAAGCATTTGATCATAGATCCTGACTATGAATGACTAATGATGTATTTAATTTTGTCTTCACTCTCAATATTTCCAATTTGCAGGTAAGCTACAATCGAAGCAAATATGTGGGTCTTCTGCGCAATTTACAACTTTTGTTGGAGATTTTCTTAAAGGTTGTATTCTGTCTTTATTGACCTCTGATATTCTTTTATTCTCCACCGTTTCTGATAGGTCTCATAGATTTTTTTCAGCATCAATTCTTAAGTCATTAGTAAGCGAGATATCATTCTCCTATAGACCTATCTTCGTTTTGGAAGACCTTCTCCTTTTTTCTCCTTGATCAGAGGGAAAAATACCCCTTTTAAAAAACCTTCAACCCCGGCTTGTTTAGGGAACCTATCTTTTGGATGATGAAAGGAAGAAGCTCAAGTGGAGACCCTATGAGGGTGAGAGTACTGATGCCAAGCGCAGGAGCGGAATCATTCGTAGTAGTGAAGAAGCTCTTGTAATGAGAGTAGAGCGAAGGAATGATATGACGACTTCCTTATGAACGTTGATAAAAAATTGTGGGAATCTTATTTGGGATAATTCTTGTCTAACCTGCAAGGCCTTGTAAAGAGCAAGAAACGCAAGTGCGTTCTTAGACTCATCAAGGACTTATGCAATTGGGCTATACCTCTTAACCTCTTACAGTCCGAACGAAGAACAGGCTCAATTATGTAGCAAACTATTTGAAACAGTGGAAGGAATAAAATCCTTTATTTGGGAGCGACTGGGACTCGTTAGTATAGATAACTATGGATTAATTCCGCCGTTTTTTGTTCATCTTCCAGAAAAAATGCATATTATCACCCACCGATAGGATGCTCAGAATACTTTGCATTCAATAATACATTTGTTTCCAATCCTGAAGTTGTGGCTCATGAATTTATAGAGCATTTAAACCCACTTGGCAACAAAGGAGAAGCTGGAGCAATAAATGAATCAATTGCTGATGTTGTTGGCTGTAGACGATTGGAATATTAGTGGCATGCGTGACTTAAGCAAAGGCGAAGGAATCAAATTAAAAACTACCAGAGCGTTATACGACAATAAAGGTACATCCACTAATGATCAGGGAAATACACACCACAATAGTTGAGTTCTTAGTTATGCTTTTTATTTAGCTTCAGCCTAACTTTCTGGGTATGATGATAGCAATAAACAACTTCTAAATATTTGGATTTCATCAGTACAATCTCTCCAAGAGAAAAATTTCGAGGGTTTTAAAGCTAAAACTATTGAGATCGGATTTCAAAGATTAGAGGAACGATCTAAATCAGTTATAACAAACGCATGGAATGCCGTGGACTTAACGGTTCCCTCTCCAAGTGGAGAAAAAAATCTTCCTCCTCTCGGAAAAAGAGCTCTGCAAAATCAAACAAATTGGAGCAACTATGCTGTTGTAGCAGTGATTTCCTTTGCAGTATTAGGCCGCTTATTTTTGAAAAGATAGTGATCTTGCCGTTTTTAGGGGTTCGGGGGTATGGGGCCTATATCGAGACTTCAGAAAGAGTTCAATTGGTGGCTTAGGTTTTATAAGCGCCTTTTTTAGAATATGGATATTCCTATAGTTGTGAAAACGAGAAATATTAAAAAATTCTCAAAAGTCTTTATTTATTAGTAGGTTGTGAATATACTTTGACTTTTAATTCATGACTATGGTAATCCGACCATAGATACAAAAGGAGAAGAGTGATGCCTTCCAAGACAATTCCAGCAGGTGAGTTTAAGACCCATTGTCTTCAGATTATGGAAACAGTCAGGAAGACGGGTAAAAAAATTACAATTACCAAAAGAAACGTTCCTATAGCGCAAATCACTCCTATAGAAAAAAAACAACAGCAAGGGTTTGGTAAGTTGAAAGGGACTGTCCATGTTGAGATGAATATTATCGATCCAATTTATGAGAATTGGTATGCCGATTCTTAAGGAACTTAAAAAGCATAAACTTTTACTTGATACACATGTTTGGATCTGGTCGCTGCTGGGTAGCAAGCAATTAGCGCAATCATTTCAAAAGGCTTTTGAGCAAGCTTTGAAATTAGATGTGGTTTTAATTTCATCCATGTCTGTTTGGGAATTGGGAATGCTTGTTGAAAAAAAACGGATCACAATAGATATGGATGTATTGGATTGGGTTGAATAGGCTTTAGATACTCCTGGGATGCAGTTATGTCCAATTACGCCTAGAATTGCGATTCAAAGTACAAGATTAGTAGATGAGGTTCATGGGGACCCTATTGATCGTTTGCTGATGGCAACAGCATCTGAAGAAAATGCAATTTTAGTGACCTGTGATAAGAAGCTGTTAAAATATGCAACAGGGAAGTTTATTTCTGCACACAATCCTTGTAAGCAAGTGAATCAAAGAAACTAAACCCTTTCGAAATAATCATTCAGGAATTCTCTGTAAAGAGGTTGAGACTCTTCTAAAATCTACAAGATAAATTTTTTATTTTCTTTCGCAAGTTGACGATGAACCTGTTTCCATACTGTGGTAATCTTCATGATTTCTGATAAAGGAGCGTGTTTAGCAAAATCTCTTTTATAAGCATCTGATATCTCTAACTGAATTTCACTCACCGTATCCAAGCGCTCTGACTGTGCGTATTCAAAAACTGCCTCGAGCATTCCTCCAACAAAAAAATAAACCTTCAATAACTGAAGTAATTTCTCATGGATGGGTTAGGGAAAAGGCTCATAGTTTTGGTGTTCTTCTAAAAAGCTTCGAAGCTTTTCTTGACCTAAAGCTGAAAGAAATTCAAAAAATGTCAAAGGGTGCAGGTGAGGGAAATTGACCTTCCCAACAGGAAAGTCTTTTTCTCTGCTGACTTTTACACCTAGTAGGGAGCCAGCAGCAGCTATAAAGAGCTTTTTCTTGAACCTTTTCTCTAGCACTCGCTGTGTGGCTCGCTTGGATGAGCTTTTGAAGAAAAGATGTATAA
>JAUHQH010000152.1 GCA_030408485.1 Candidatus Neptunichlamydia sp.
AGATGTGTATAAGAGACAGCCTATACGGCAATGCACCTAGAAAAATATCTAAAGAAAACGAAGGAACCCTTTGAAATTTCAATTGTGAACCGGGAGAATTATTTTGTTTTCCAACCAATGCTAGCAGAAGTTGTTGGTGGTTCTCTTGGTATTCTAGATACAATTAATCCGATTCGAAAACTCTTAAAAAAAACAACGCTCTTCTTCAGAGAAATTGATTCAATCGATATTGAAAACCAGAAAATCTATTTAACTCCGAAATTCTCTCATAAAGTTCGAGAAATCGTCTATGATTACTTAGTTCTTGCTCTTGGAACAGTGACTGACTTCCGTGGAATGACTGGTCTTCATGAACATGCCCTTCCCTTCAAAAACCTGGCAGATAGTATTGCGATCCGCAATCAAGTCATCGATGTGATGGAAACTGCAGCACGAACATATGACGAAACACTTAAGAATAAACTCTTAACGTTTGTTGTTGGGGGTGGTGGTTTTTCTGGAACAGAAGTGGTTGCGGAATTGAATGACCTCGTTCATAAACTCGCAAAAGACTATCCCGAGATCGATCAAAATCAAATCCGTGTCATTCTTATTCACAGTAAAGATCGCCTGATGGATAAAGAGATGCCAGAATCTCTAGGTCTCTATGCTGAAAAACTCTTAAAAAAACGGGGAGTAGAGTTCCGTTTCGAGATCCACTTAAGAACGGTAACTCCAGAGGAAGCGATCTTAGATACTGGAGAACATATCCCTACTAAAACAGTGATTTCAACAGTTCCCTCCTCTTCCAATCCACTGATCGAAACCCTTCCCCTAAAACTAGAGCGGGGAAAAATTGTAGCCGATGCCAGGATGCAAGCAGAAGGCTACGATAATATTTGGGCTATTGGAGATTGTGTAGCGATTCCTCATCTTGCTGGAAAAGGAATCTGTCCTCCTACAGCTCAATTTGCGATTCGAGAAGCAAAAGTCCTTGCCTATAACATCGCTGCTTCCCTTTCTGGTTGGGAGAAAAAAGAATTTCGCTTTAAAGCATTAGGAATGATGGGAGCTTTGGGTCATCAATCCGCTGTAGCAGAACTCTTTGGAAAATTTAAGTTTTCAGGGCTTTTCGCCTGGGTATTATGGCGGATGATTTATTGGATCAAACTTCCAGGAATGAGTCGAAAAGTGAAGGTTGCTTTAACCTGGATGCTTGATACGATGATTCCCATTGAAGCCGTTCAGATCAAAACGGCTGCTTCCCAAGGAATCGCTCAACTCCATTTCGAAACAAATGCGATCATCTTTCATGAGGGTGATGTGGGTGACTATCTTTATATTGTCGTTAATGGAGAAGTTGAGATCTACCAAGAAAAAGGGATAAGCAAAAATGTCATTGCTAAATTGGGAAAAGGGGAATACTTTGGAGAGATGGCCCTCCTTAATCAGTGTTCGCGAACAGCAACGGTCAAATGCCTTTCTCCTGTTGACGTCTTAGCTCTTAAAAAGAGAGACTTTGGAATTTTAATCTCAAATTTCCAACAATTGAAAAAAGATTTCGAGGAAACAGAAAAAATCCGTATGAAAGAAATGAAGTAAGGATGACTCCCTTTGTTCATATAGAAACTAATTGAGCAAGCAGAAACCCTCAGCGAGTTTTCAGAGCGGATCATTGTTCAAATCCCAGTGACTCAGAAAGGTCTTAGAGCAAATGTCTTCCCTCTTTCATCTTCAATTTCCCATTATGGCAACCGCCATCTTTACTCCCTTCCAAGCTCTTCTTGCTTGCCATGATAGGTACGACTTATATTGCTCCCTATTATTCTTGCATGAAACATTCTCTCGATACTCTTTAAGGAATTCTAAGGAAGGATCACAAGAATGTGGGTAATAAAAGGGAGATATTCAAGAGTCGTTAGGCAGCGCGGCAGTTCTTGTATACTTATTTGTTTTGGAGCAGTTTGCCCCTCTTATGACGAGGGAGGTAGGGTTGGTTCTTCCCTATGCAAACTCAGTGACGATGGAACTGCACTTAAGACATATATCTTGCACCAAGTTACTGAAGGAAAGGATGGAATTATTGTTTTAGATCGAGCTGGCTGGGATATGATTCCAAATCTTACTCTTTTACCTCTATCTCCAGCATTTCATGAGCTTATTTCGCTCGTCAATATGGGTCATTTTATCACCGACGCTACCATGGAGGAGAGTCAGGGATAACAAAACCATACCGAAGAAAAAAGTCTAACAGGTTGGCTATGTGTATAAAAAACTAAAAAATAACGATTTGGGGATTCAGATCTCAGATTTTACAGAAAAGGTGTTGCTTAATCTCCAGACCTATTATATTTATGCATATTATAT
>JAUHQH010000153.1 GCA_030408485.1 Candidatus Neptunichlamydia sp.
GAGATGTGTATAAGAGACAGATATGGTGCAGGGTACATTCCAAAGCCCTTTGGAGCCTTCCGCTTATCTTCTTCCTCCTACGCTCAAGCTCTAAAAAACTCTCCAATGAAAAATAAAATGTTTCAAAATCTTATGGACCAAATCTATTCTGAAGGCAAAGAATGGAATAGAACTGTTAAACAATCAGGTCTTCTTGCTCAAGTAGGTGTTCGAATGACCCTCTTTCTATTAAAGCACCCAAGATATTGGAGCTACTTCCCAAAAACCTTCTTCAAAAAATATCAATTTGCTCTGAAGGATAGATTTAAAAAAAAGGAGTCTAATGACACACAAAAACTGTCAGCCTAAATTACTTTGTTGGGATACACTCCGTAAAGGTGAAAGCCGAGTTCCTTGCTCTTGAAGAAAAGTCGCGGAAAAGGCACCTCTTAGCGGTAAGACTTTGGGTCCGCCACTAAGATAACCTTAAGACATTTTTTAAACTCCCAGAGGAAATAAATTACCGGGATTGCAGCAAGGTTTAGAAAAGATTGTGCAAGAAGGAGCGCGAAAAATGTTTCATCAAGCAATTGAAAATGAGGTAGAAGAATTTAAAAGCAACGCAATAACTCAAAAGATGAAAATGGCCATATGACGATGAAGAGGAACGGTTACCTTCCAGAACGAGAGATTCAAACTGGAGTAGGTCCGGTCCCTCTATAAAACAAGATATCCAAAAGCATGTAGATGCCTGACGAAAGATCAGGATCAGCTCTTCACTTTCTATGATTATCCAGCCCAGCATTGGCAACATATCAGGACTACAAACTCAATAGAATCAAACCTTTGCAACGATTAGACACCGGTCGAGGCAAACAAAGGAGTGTGGCTCCAGAATAGCGACGCTTTCGATGGTGTGTAAACTCTCAATGTCAGCAGAATCCCACTGGAGAAAACTCCATGGTAGTCAGATGATTCCGAAGGTTATGAATGGAGTCCAATTTAAGGACGGAGAAGAACTAAGAAAGTAGCTTAAAATAAAAAAAACCAAGGGTATGCTTAGACGCTCAGACACAACATTTGACAATATCTCGGGCTGCGCATAGAAAAACCTTAAAATAAAAGATTAATTTAGGTAAACTTATGACAGTTAAGTCAAAAAAACTAAGATTTTATCATGTCGCTGCAGTTAATTTCAGGATTGTTAACAAATACAGGTTTAGGCACCGTTTATCTGAGTATTTCTCCAAAATAGTCTTTACGAATCAAGATTCCTTTAAAAATTCAAAATGGAGCTTGTGCTGTAGCAACAGTTGGTCAGGGATTTTTTATCTATCAGTGTCCTCCTCAAGAAAGGGAGGGTTGTTCTAAGCGAAAAGCTTTTGAGGTTTTAGCTCCATATTTGTTAATCAGTGGTGCTATTTATATTTTTCATAGACAAGCATTCAAAGCAAACATCATGAGCACTGCTGTATTA
>JAUHQH010000154.1 GCA_030408485.1 Candidatus Neptunichlamydia sp.
ATCCTATAGCAAACACAATTATATTTATCTACAAATTATATTTATAATTTTAAAACGTTTAATGTTGTTTATTTATTAATAAATAGATAGTATTTTTCCACGAAAATCAATTCTAAAATAGAACAATAGCATCCTTTTTACTCAGCTGAGTAAAAACCTCGATCGGTGTCCAGAAGTTTAGCACTTTTCAAGCTCTATTGTTAAGCAAAAGCTCAATTTACTCTATGTCTTCATCTGTTACATCATTAAAGTTTTGTTTTTTAAGAAGGTACTGGACGCACCAACCCATTTGTATGCTCATTAAGACCCCTTTCTCAAAAGCGATAAGGTTTATAGCAAAATAAAAAATTGTCTTAAGGTAATGGCTTACTTCCTGATGACAAGCAAACTCTTTTCTGTTATCCGCAGCAAGGACCATGATCGCCTTAATCCCCCGTTGGATATCACGATCTTTTGTTACTGTTTAAGAAAAAGTCTTGTACGGGCCCAAGTTTTTAACTAGAGCATTCTTTACTTTTTCGGCTTTTCCCAGAGCCGAGAGTATGCATTTATAGTAGATAGAAATTTTATTATGATCATGTAAAATGAGCTCTTCATGAATGGAAATGAGGAAGCAACATGACTCCCTGCAGGAGGTGAATATCATACAAATCATAGTAAAAGAGAATATGCTTGCGATGAATGTTCACACCAACACTATAGAAAGCTTTTGGGTTATTCTAAAAAGAGGGGTTAAAGGACAATTTCATCACTTAAGTTGAAAATACTATAAGAAGTAATCTTTGCCGTCATAGAGTCTTGTTCCGCGTCCTATGATTTGTTTAAATTCCACCATTGATTTGATGAGTCGTAGAAGGACAATATTTCGGACATTTCTAGGATCTACCCCGGTCGAGAGTTTGCGGGAAATGGTTAGAATAGTCGGAATCTTTTTTTCATTATCTTGAAGATATTGCTCTCCTAAAAGACTATCATATGCAGTTACTCTTTGGCAATAATTTGGATTCTTGCTCTTTTGTATTTGGTTGATGAGCTCTCGGATTGCAAGGGCACGGTCTTGGGTAGCGCAGAACACGAGAGTCTTTTTATTAAGGCTCCATTGGCTCTATGAAAAGCTTCACGCGATAGGCTTCGCTATCTTTGATTTCTATGATTCGATTAAAATCAGACTCTATATAATAGCGCTTGCTTTCTTCCACGTCCCCATCAATCTGAATTATATGTGTTCCCCCTTGGGTTTTTCCTTATATTAACGAGAGAGATATCTCCCAATTTTCTCTCAACCCATCCATTACCACTTTTGAGAAAACCTCATTCAAATAGCTGTGAAAAATCTCACGGGCATTTTGAAGGTTTTTTTTCGTGTTTTCTATGGAGATATCGATAGCTTTGAAGGCTTTGTCTAGAAGAGCAACAATGCATTTTTTTCTTTAATGGTTAGAGGATATCTGACAAAAAATCTTTCAGATAAGGTAGGACGTCCAAGTTCTGCTTGTCCACCGCATCCCTCTCCAGCATTCTTGATTTCTTCTCAAGAAATCTTTGGCTTAAAATCGGTTGAAGAATCCCCGACATTTGTCATGTTTGCCTTAAAAAATGGGGTCATGCTTGGACTGTGGTCGAAATATACTACTGAACCTCGTGTAGGTGCTCCTGCTGGAGCTTTAGAGATTTGTTTCCCTACAGAAAGCATGGATGCACTTTATGAACAGTTGGGGAAAAAGAATATGACCGTTGCTCAGGAACCGACTGATATGGATTTCGGGCGTACTTTTGTCATCCTTGATCCTGATGGACACAGAATTCGAGTATACAAACTCCGCGAGGAAAGATAATGCAAAGTATTGGATAGGAGTTGCCTCTAAGGAGCACGTGCAAATAAGAGGGGTATCGAGGGGATTTGCTCAAGTCTCTGTCATGGAAAAGCAGGGCCTCTGAATCGAATGAAAGAAGAGGATTGGACGATCTCTTATTCTCCAACAATCAAATTTGGGCAAAAAGAACCTTGTCAATCTTTTACAGCTATCGGAAAGATCAAGAGTGGCGATCCATATCCTGTTGCTATGAGCGCAGAATTTATTCCTTTTAGGCGAGATGTTGCTTTTATTAAGGGTCTTGGGGCTAGCAAATTCCTGATTTCTTCATAATTTTTAGAGCTTTTTCCTCTAATGCCTCCCGTCCTATAATTGAACCTAGATTCACATTCCTTCAAGTGAAGGAAAAACGTGTCGTCGGTTAGGTCATTAAATTTAGCAAGCCTTAACTTTTTGAAAAACTCCAAAAATAGGGGTTTTGCTTAAAAGGCTGCTCCTCTCTCCCTCTTTACTCTAGGCGCTCCAAAATAACTCTCATCTGTTTCAAACACTCATAGCTCTTTCTCAAGATAGAGACAAAGAATCACGAAAAATAGCTTTTCTAAAGAGGTTGTAATTATCTCCTTCACAGTGCCCCTATTTAACCATAAATTTGCGCTGCATCACTCGCATTTAGATCGTTTAAAAACGGCCTCAATATTTTTCTAATTTTGTACTTACTTAAGCCGATTGAATTTCATAGCAAAACGACATATCCCTGTTTATTTTGCTAGTCAAGATCCAAATTTAATAGTCATGAAACAAAAAGCAGCTCCTATTGATGGGAGCTGCTTTTCTTATGGATTAATAACTTGAGAAAGCAAAGTCGAGGATATCCTCTTCTTCAGTATCGACAAACTTCTTCACACGCTTTTCATAGTCATGGAAGCCAGTTCCTCCAGGAATCATATGACCCATAATAAGATTGGCTTTAAAGTCGAAAAGGTAGTCTGTTTTTCCTTCACAAGCTGCATCGGCAAGAACACGTGTTGTCTCTTGGAATGATGCTGCTGAAACAAAAGACTCTGTTCCAAGCGAAGCTTTTGTAATTCCAAGAAGAACAGGGGCTGATTGTGCAGGTTTTCCACCTTCCTCAACAACTTTTGAGTTCTGTTCATGGAATGTCTTTTTATCCACATTTTCCCCATAAAGGAATGTGGTATCACCAGGATCGGTCACACGTACTTTCTGGAGCATTTGGCGGACAATAATTTCAATATGCTTGTCGTTAATGTCTACCCCTTGAAGGCGATAAACCTCTTGGACTTGATTCACAAGATACTTTTGAAGTTCACGCACACCGCAAACATCTAGAATTTCTTGTGGAACAACCAAACCATCGGTCAGCTGCTGACCTTTTATCACCGTATCTCCACGTTGAACAATTAAGTGCTTTGTAAGAGGAATAAGATGTTCCTCTTCCATTCCGGTATCTTCATCTTTAACAATAACGATTCGCTTACTCTTTTGAACACCTTTGAAGTCAACAATACCATCGAGTTTTGCAATTTCAGCAGCATCACGAGGGCGACGCGCTTCCACAAGCTCTGCAACACGAGGTAGACCTCCAGTAATATCCTTTGTCTTGATCGCACCGCGAGGAAGACGTGCTAAGAGATCCCCAGCATTCACTTCATCTCTTTCACCTACGGAAATAATCGCGCCTGATGGAATGGCATACGTCCCGATAAGCTCTTCAAAATCCTTATCAGCATAGATAACGATTTGAGGATGAAGCTCACCTCGGTGCTGACGAACAACAAGTTCTGTCTGACCTGTTTGCTTATTGATGTTTCTTGTAGTTGAAATTCCTTCGACGAGGTCTTCATATTTTACAAAACCAGGTTTTTCACAGATAATGGGGATGTTATGCTGTTCCCAATATCCGATCCGGTCTCCTTTGTTCACCTTTACCCCATCTTCAAGTGCTATTTGTGTTCCTAGCTCAATAGTAAAGGTTTGAAGAGGTTCAATCGATTTTGTTCCTAAGAGCTTTTTATACTCTTCAAGAACCCGTCCTTCATCACGAACAATATGGAGGAATCCATTTTTATTAAGTGCTAAATGCATACCTTCACTATTTTTTACAGTACGAAGGCCGTCGCAAACCAAAATTCCTTCATGCTCACCAATGAGGTCTGGCGTTGCATGAGCAGATGCAATTCCTCCTAAGTGAAAGGTACGCATTGTCAGCTGCGTTCCTGGTTCACCAATCGATTGTGCTGCAATAATGCCTACAGCTTCACCCATGGCAACTTTCCGTCCATTCGCAAGGTTAACACCATAACATTGAGAACAAACCCCGCGTTTTGCTTCACATGTCAGCGTTGAGCGGATTTTGACAGATTCAATACCAGCATCATCAATTGCTTCAGCTTGTGCATCGGTCAAAATATCTCCAGCTTTAGCAAGGATTTTTGTTTGATCCCCTGGCATATAGACATCATCACAGACAGTTCGTCCATAAAGACGATCCTTAAGAGGGAGAAGCTCTTCTTGCCCCTGTTTAATCGCAGCGACTTCAATTCCATTAAGAGTTCCACAGTCTTGTTCCGTTGCAAGAACATCTTGTGCAACATCGACTAAACGGCGTGTTAAGTATCCCGAATCAGCTGTTTTAAGGGCCGTATCGGCAAGACCTTTCCGGGCACCGTGAGAAGAAATAAAGAACTCAAGAACACTGAGACCTTCTCGGAAGTTCGCAGTAATCGGAGACTCAATAATTTCTCCTGATGGTTTTGCCATGAGTCCACGAAGGGCGCCAAGCTGTTTTATCTGAGATTTATTACCTCTCGCTCCAGAATCCATCATTAAGTAAAGAGGATTGAGCATTGTCCCTTGAGGTTTTGAAATCATCTTAAAAAGTTGATCTGCTAAAATCTCTGAAATATCCGTCCAGATACTAATGATCTTCGAGTGACGCTCACCTTCTGTGATCACACCATCTTCATACTGCTTAACGACAACAGCAACTTTCTTCTGCGTATCCTGAATGATCTTTTGCTTATCATCAGGGATTGCAATGTCCTTCACACCCATTGAAAGGGCTCCTTTTGTTGCATGAGAGAAACCAAGATCCTTAAGATAATCTAAAAATCTGACAGATGCTTCAAGGCCAACTTTTTTATAAATATTGAGAACAAGCTCCGACATTTTCTTCTTACGAAGAGCATAATTCTGGAATCCGAGTTCCTTAGGAACAATTGTATTGAAAACAACACGCCCAGGTGTTGTTTCAATCATTCCAGAAACTAGTCGCAGCTTGATCTTCTCATGGATGTGCAAGCCTAAACCATAATCATCAAGCCGGATATTTTCCTTGCTCTCTCCTTCAAACCAGTTATAGCTTCCTGAGCCATAAAAAGCATGGAGAACTTCCTCAGACGAACCAAAGACTTTGGTTTGCTTTCCATGATCTTCAGGAAAATAAATCGGATCATGCATTAAGTAGTAAAGGCCAAGAATCATATCTTGTGAAGGAACAGCAGCCGGTTTTCCTGAAGACGGAAGGAAAATATTATCAGGAGCCATCATGAGCAGTTTTGCTTCTAGTTGCGATTCCACAGAAAGTGGAATGTGAACCGCCATTTGGTCACCATCAAAGTCCGCGTTAAAGGCTGTACAAACCAGCGGATGAATGCGGATCGCTTTACCTTCAATAAGGACAGGCTCGAAAGCTTGGATCCCTAATCTATGAAGGGTCGGTGCACGATTTAATAGAACGGGGTGCCCTTTAATAATCTCTTCAAGAACATCCCAAACTTCTGGGTCTCCTTGCTGAATCATTTTTTTAGCAGAGCGAATCGTATAAACAAGTCCACGACCTTTCAACTTTTTTACAATGAATGGTTCAAATAGTTCGAGAGCCATCTTTTTGGGAAGACCGCACTGATTAAATTTGAGTTCAGGACCGACAATAATCACCGAACGTCCTGAATAGTCTACCCTCTTACCAAGAAGGTTCTGACGGAAACGTCCTTGTTTCCCTTTAAGCATTTCAGATAGTGCTTTTAATGGACGGTTTCCAGCCCCCATCACTGGATGGCCATGACGCCCATTATCAAAGAGGGCATCAACTGCTTCTTGAAGCATCCGTTTTTCATTACGAATGATCACATCAGGGGTCTTAAGCTTTAAGATCGATTTTAGACGATTATTACGGTTAATCACTCGCCTGTAAAGATCGTTTAAGTCTGAGGTTGCAAACCTTCCTCCATCTAACGGAACCAAAGGACGTAGATCTGGTGGAATCACAGGAATGCATGAAACCACCATCCAGTCTGGATTATTTGTTGATGAAGCAAAACTCTCAATAATCTTTAATCGTTTGGCAAGTTTCATTCGAGCTTGTATCGAACGTGTCTTACGAAGTTTTTCTTTGAGCTCAGCAATCACTGTAATCAGGTCTTCTTTTTCAAGAAGTACGCGTACGGCATCTCCACCCATGTTTGCTTTAAATGCATCAGGACCCCACTTCTCTTGTGCTTCATGGAATTCGTGATCATTAAGAAGCTGCTTTTTTTCAAGAGTTGTATTACCAGGGTCAGTTACAACATATTCTTCATAATAAATCACTCGTTCCAAGTCAGCAACGGACATTCCAAGGATATTCCCGATACGAGAGGGTTGAGTTTTAAAGAACCAAATATGAACGACAGAAACTGCAAGTTCAATATGAGCCATCCGCTCTCGTCGGACTTTTGAGAGGGTTACCTCTACACCACAACGATCACAAATGATTCCCTTGTGTTTAATCTTTTTATATTTTCCACATGCACATTCCCAGTCACGTGTAGGACCAAAGATCTTTTCACAAAAAAGCCCACCTTTTTCAGGTTTAAACGTCCGGTAATTGATCGTCTCGGGTTTTTTGATCTCCCCTCGTGACCATTCGTTACGTACGACACCGTCAGAGGCGATCTTGATCGTTAGTTTATCAAATTGAGAATCATGAAATTCATCTTCTTGCATGAAATTTCTCCAGGGAGCTCCTTTAAATTATATTTCTTCAGCTGCGCTTTCTGCGCGGACATCAAGACATAAACCTTGCATCTCTTTCACGAGGACATTAAATGACTCAGGCGTACCAGCTCTCAGAATATTATCCCCTTTCACAATCGATTCGTAAATACGAGTACGACCAGAAACATCATCTGACTTCACAGTGAGCATTTCTTGAAGGAGGTGAGCTGCACCATACGCTTCTAAAGCCCATACTTCCATCTCTCCAAATCGTTGACCACCCATCTGAGCTTTACCACCAAGAGGTTGCTGCGTAACAAGTGAGTAAGGTCCAATCGCTCGAGCGTGGATCTTATCTGCAACGAGGTGAGAGAGCTTAAGCATGTAAATGTAACCCACAACAACGGGGTTATCAAATCGCTCTCCGCTGCGTCCATCATAGAGATAGCTTTTTCCTGTCTCTGAATAACCATGTTCTTTCATCATCTCCCAAATGCGATCTTCTGGGAATCCTTCAAAGACAGGACTCTTTACATAGATGCCTGACTTTCTAGCTACAAGACCTAAATGAGTCTCGAGAAGCTGTCCCATATTCATCCGCGAAGGAACTCCAAGAGGATTAAGGATGATTTCAATTGTTTGTCCATCAGGGAGATAAGGCATATCTGCCTCTGGAACGATGTTAGAAACAACACCTTTGTTACCATGGCGTCCAGCCATCTTATCACCGACTTGGAGTTTACGCTTAGTTGCAACATAAACTTTCACCTGGCGAATCACACCTGGATCTAGTTCTGTGTCCCCTTTACGCATGTGCTCGACTTCTGATTTATGCTCCACATGAAGCTGTTCAATGGCAGTTTCATACTCTCTTAGGATTTTTCTAAGCGCATCATAAGTATCATTTTGAGGGAGGATTAAGTGATCAGGATTTTCTGACTCAAGTAGCTCGAGCATTTCCTGATTAATTTTATCCCCTTTTTTGATTAAGACATTACCAGTGATGCGGTGCATGATTGACTCAGGAGCTTCATCACCAAGAAGAAGCGCTCCAAGTTTTTCATGGAACTGCATCATGATATCTGTTTCTTTTTCTTTGAACTCACGATGTACATCTTTAATCCGCGTTGCTTCTTCAACAAGTTCATCGTCTGTTTTAGAAAGGCGATCGCGACGACTAAAGATTTTGACATCCATAACAACCCCTTCAGTTCCCGGAGGCGCTGTGAGCGATGCATCTTTCACATCAGCAGCTTTTTCACCAAATATAGCTCTTAAAAGTCTTTCCTCTGGTGATAACTCAGTTTCTGACTTAGGTGTAATCTTTCCAACAAGGATATCACCTGGTTTAACATCCGCTCCAATGCGAATAATTCCATCTTCCCCAAGATCCGCAAGAGCTTCCTCAGAAACATTTGGAATATCACGAGTAATTTCTTCCTTTCCAAGTTTTGTGTCACGGGCGGTAAGTTCAAACTCTTCGAGGTAAACCGATGTGTATGCATCCTCTTTGATCAGTTTTTCTGACATGATGATCGCATCTTCATAGTTGTATCCACACCAAGGCATGAATGCAACCAAGACATTCTTTCCAAGGGCCACTTCCCCTTTATCGGTCGCAGGACCATCAGCAAGAACATCCCCTGCAATGACTTCATCTCCGACATTACATAGAGGCGTTTGATTAATCGACGTCCCAGCATTTGACCGCATGAACTTTTTAAGAAGATAGGTCTTTTTATTCATCCGGTTTGCTTTAGAAGCAATGATAATCTTATAACCATCTACATATTCAACAACGCCGTCTTCCTCAGCAATTAAAACTGCTCCAGAGTCACGTGCAGTACGTTTCTCTAAACCAGTTCCTACAAGAGGAGCACCTGTCTTAAGAAGGGGAACTGCTTGGCGTTGCATATTCGATCCCATAAGGGCACGGTTCGCATCGTCATGTTCAAGGAACGGAATCAAACCAGTTACGACAGAGACAAGTTGTTTAGAAGAGACATCCATGTGAGTCACTTTTTCAGACTCAATCTTCAAAGGTTCTCCACGGAAACGAGCCCAAACAATGGGTTCTTCAAACATATGATGTTCATCGAGAACAGCTGAAGCCTGTGCAATCACACTCTTTTCTTCTTGATCAGCTGTCATGTACTCGATTTCTTCAGTTACAATCCCATCTCGAACAATCCGATAAGGAGTTTCAATGAAACCGAATTCATTAATCTTTGCAAAAGAAGAGAGGGAAGTAATCAAACCAATGTTTGGTCCTTCCGGAGTTTCAATAGGACAGATTCTTCCATAGTGACTTGAGTGAACGTCACGGACTTCAAACCCAGCGCGCTCTCTATTTAAACCACCTGGCCCCAAAGAAGAAAGACGTCTTTTATGCGTCAATTCAGCAATAGGGTTGGTCTGATCCATGAATTGAGATAGTTGGGACCGACCAAAGAAGTCTTTAAGAACTCCAGCAAGACCTTTTGCTGAAACTAGTTTTCCGGGAGTTAACGTATCTGAAGAGAAATCAAAGAGGTTCATACGTTCTTTGATAATTTTCTCCATGCGAGTAAGACCAATACGGCATTGGTTCTGAATCAGTTCTCCAACTGATCGAACGCGGCGATTCCCTAGATGATCAATATCATCGATATAAACATCCTCACTACCTTGCTTAAGCTTAATTAGATATTTAAGCGCATCGACAATATCTTCTTTTTTCAGTGTTACTACTTCAAGATCCTCATCAGTCGTTTCTCGTCCAATCTTACGATTTAGCTTATAGCGACCCACACGCCCTAAGTTATACCGCTTTGGATCAAAGAATAAACGCATAATCGTTGAACGCGCATTTGAAAGCGTTGCTGGTTCACCGGGTCGAACTTTTCTGTAAAAATCTTTAAGCGCAGACTCGTAAGAATCTGTTGGATCCTTTGCAAGCATTTTAATAATAGGGCTTGTTTCATCTGCATCTTCTGCTATACGAACAGCGTTTATTCCTGCATCAAACATTCGTTTAAGCATTGCAGTTGTTAGTTTTTCAGAAGCTTTTCCAAAAATAACACCTGTGTTTTCATCTAATACATCCTCAGCAAGAATTTTACCGACTAATTTGGGGAAATCTTTATCGGACTTAATCTTCACTCTATATGTATTAAAGAACTCTTCAATGATATCAGCATCAGAAGAGTATCCAAGAGTCCTGATAAACGATGTTGCAAGGACCTTACGCCGGCGTTTTTTCCGATCAACATAAATGTAAATAAGATCATTAATGTCAAAAGAAGCTTCGAGCCAACTTCCACGATACGGAATGATGCGGAAAGAGTATAAGATATTTCCTTTTGAGTGTTTTTCTTGTTCAAATGAAACGCCAGGAGAACGGTGAAGTTGCGAAACAATGACTCGCTCAGCTCCATTAATAATAAACGTGCCGGGTTCAGTCATTTTTGGGATTGTTCCCATATAGACTTCTTCTTCCTTAATCCCAGTTTCATCAGTCAACCTAAATTTCACCTTTAGAGTTATATTATACGTAATCCCTCTACGAATACATTCATCTGGTGAATATTTAGGCACACCTAAACTATAAGATAAGTATTCTAGAACTGTTTTTTCATCGTAAGATTTAATAGGGGAAATCTCTCTAAAGACTTCCTCTAGTCCCATGTTCTCACGCTCATGGGGCAGTTGATCTTCTTGGAAAAACTGACGGAAGGATTTAACCTGAATTTCTATTAAGTTTGGAAGATCGATAATTTCTTCTCGGCCTGTAAAACTCACCCTATTTGGGGGTCTTTTTAGCATGGAAATGCCTCCGTGAAAGTTATGATACGTCGTATTTATGCTCGCACGATATTACATGCGCAAAAGCAAAAACCTCAACGGAGAGGTTTCTGCTGATCATTTAAGTATTTTAGCTTAAGGCAGCTTTTAAACACCCTTAAGTGCAACCTTTGCACCTGCATCAGTAAGCTTCTTCTTGATCTCTTCAGCCTCAATTTTGGGAGCGCTTTCTTTAAGAATCTTTGGTGCTCCTTCAACAAGCTCCTTAGCTTCTCTAAGCCCCAATCCTGTCACTTCTCTAACGATTTTAATGACAGCAATTTTCTTATCAGCTGGAGATTCTTCAAGAGTGATTTGGAAATCTGTTGCTTCCTCGCTAGCCTCTTCTCCACCATCTGCAGCAGGAGCAGCAGTCATCATTACAGGTCCACCTGCAACAGCTTTTACATCCCACTTTTCTTCAAGAGCTTTCTTTAGCTTAGAGAGGTCTAAAACTGAAAGTCCACTTAGCGTATCTACGAGCTTTTCAATGTTTTGTTCTTGTATTGGCACGGTTATATTCCCCTTTGCGTTTATTGTTCTGATTCTTCTTTCTGAACCTGTTGGTCCATACAACTAACGACTCCTGTCATTGCTCCTTCCATGACTGAAACAAGCCTTGAAAGTGGTGCTTCGAGGACTCCTAGGAATTCAGCTCTCATCTGCTCTTGACTTGGCAATGCTGAAATCTCTTTCAAGTCGCTAGGAGAGCACATCTTCCCTTCAAATTGCCCACCTAATACATCCAGGAGTTTGTCGTTTTCCTTCTTAAATTTATAAACTGCTTTTGTTGTAGCAACGGCATCTTCTCCAGAGTAAATAATACCGATATGCCCTTTAAGCACTTCCTTATCAATTTTGATGCCAGCTTCTTCTGCAGCCTTTAAGAATACTCTCTTCTTTACAACACAGAAAAGGCCTCCACTATCAATAATTGACATTCGGAAATCTGATGCAGTATTAGGGTCTATCCACTGATAACTAGTAATTACAAAGTCACTAGTTTGACTAAGTTTGTCTTTAATCTCGTCTAAGAGAAACTGTTTTTCTTTACGCATATTCCTTTATTCCCTAAGTAAGAGCAAGTGAATTAATATCTATTTTCAGCCCAGGTCCCATTGTTGAAGATAGGAAAAGTGAACATAAATACTGCCCCTTTGCAGTAGCTGGTTTCACTCTTAAAATTGCACTTAAGAGTGACTCAATATTCTCAACAAGTTGATCCTTTGTAAAAGAAAGTTTACCAATTAAGTTGTTAACAATGCTGTTTTTATCGACCTTAAATTCAATTTTTCCTTTCTTTAAATCCTCTATAGCCTTCTTTACATCTGTAGTGACTGTTCCTGCCTTTGGTGTAGGCATTAATCCTTGAGGTCCAAGAATTTTTCCAAGCTTACCCACTTCTCGCATCATATCTGGGGTAGCAATGATCGCATCAAAATCTGTCCATCCACCCTTGATATTATCAATCAGCTCTTGGTCCCCTGCATGATCAGCCCCAGCATCTAATGCTTCCTTTGCTTTATCACCTTTCGCAAGGACAAGCACACGGATTGTTTTTCCTGATCCATGAGGTAGAAAAACAGTACTTCTGACTTGTTGATCAGATTTTTTTGGATCCACACCGATTCTAAGAGCAATTTCTACAGACTCATCAAATTTTACTGTAGGTGCTTTCTTAAGAACCTCTATAGCTTCACCAAGTCCATAACTTTTTTCTTTGCCTACTAGTTTCTGTACTTCTTTAAATCTTTTACTTCTTTTCGTCATCTTTTTAACCCTCTATGATATCCACACCCATAGATCTAGCAGTTCCCTCAACCATTCTCATGGCAGCATTCATGGATCGAACTCTAAGGTCTGGTTTCTTCTTTTCAGCGATTTTTTTTACTTGCTCTTTTGTAAGTTTACCGACTTTATCTCTATTAGGAACGCCAGAACCTTTTTCCATTCCCAGTTCCTTTAGAATCATATTTGCCATTGGGGGTTCTTTCGTAATAAAAGTAAAACTCTTGTCAGTATAGACTGAAATTTCTACAGGAAGGATATCGCCTCCCTTATCTTGAGTCTTAGCATTATAGTCCTTACAAAAAGCCATAATGTTTAATCCAGCAGCACCAAGGGCGGGTCCAATAGGTGGCGCAGGAGTTGCTTTTCCTGCAGGAATTTGTAGTTTAATCTTTTTTTCTAGTTTGTTCGCCATTACCTTCTCCTTATTCTACTGGAGTTTCTTCAACTTGCCAGAACTCTAAGTCATCAACACGAGTATCACGACCAAAAATGGAGACCATAACACTGAGTTTGCCTTTTTCATGATTGACCTCTTCCACTGTTCCCATAAAGTTAACAAAGACACCATCTATAATCTTAACATTATCACCAACTTGAATCTTATTTTTGTAGGCAACCTCACCTTTTCGAGCTTGTAAGTCATGCAGAATTTCAGCAACTTCTACTTCAGATAAAGGAACAGGTTTTCCACCACCTAAGAAACCAATAACTCCATTCGTTTCCTTGACATACATCCAGGAGTCATCTGTCAATTTCATTTTGACTAGGGCATATCCTGGCCAAAGACGTTTTTCGGTAATTTTTTGTTCGCCACGCTTGACCTCAGCAATATTCTCAGTCGGCACGACAACTTCAAGAACCATATCAGCCATCCCAGTGGGAGTATGATTCTCTTCTAGGTTCTTTTTAACCTTCTTCTCCTGCCCTGACATAACCTGAATGACAAACCATTGACCTTCCATACTCAAATTAAGCTCCTATTAATCGCACGAGACTTCCAACTCCATCTAAGGTCAGGCGGATAAACAAATCCACAAGATAGATACCGATTCCAAGGACAAAAATCGATCCAATAACAATTTTCCCGCAAGTTTTAAGTTCGTCCTTACTGGTCCAGGAGACTTTTTTCATCTCTTCTTTCATATCTTGAAAGAAGTTCCCCTTTCCTTTCACTTTCTTTTTCTTTGCTGCGTTTAAATTTACTATTTTTTGTGAAGCCGTCATATTTGGTTTTTTCTTCATTGAGTCCTATATTAGTTCTTACAAAGAAGCCTTTAGGAGGCTTCCTCTAACCGAGTGCGGAGGGACTCGAACCCCCGACCGGCGACTTTGGAGATCGCTGCTCTACCAACTAAGCTACACACCCAAACTGCTCTACTTTAGAGCATCGCAAAGAGACTTAGAGCTTAAGCCTCTTTACATCATTTTCCTTAATGTGATTACTCGATGATCTTGGTAACTGTTCCAGCACCAATCGTTCTACCACCTTCACGGATAGCAAAACGCATTCCCTCTTCCATCGCAACAGGACTAATCAATCTGCCAGTCAATTCTACATTATCTCCAGGCATTACCATCTCAGTTCCCTCTGGGAGAGTGACTGTTCCAGTAACATCTGTTGTTCGGATATAAAACTGTGGACGATATCCAGTAAAGAACGGTTTATGTCTGCCGCCTTCCTCTTTCTTAAGGATATAGACCGTTCCCTTAAACTTAGTATGAGGGGTACATGAACCAGGAGCAGCAAGAACCGTTCCTCTTTCAATATCATTTTTCTCGATACCACGAAGAAGAACACCAACATTTTCTCCAGCGCGAGCCTCATCAAGTAGTTTATTAAACATTTCCAGTCCTGTAGCAACACTCTCACGAGTATCACGAAGACCAACGATCTCAATCTTATCGTTAAGTTTAATAACACCTTTTTCTACACGACCAGTTGCAACAGTTCCTCGCCCAGAAATCGAGAAAACGTCCTCAACAGGCATAAGGAAAGGTTTGTCAACTTCACGCTCAGGTGTTGGGATCTTTTCATCAACAGCTTTCATCAGGTCATCAATGCTTTTTTCCCACTCTGCATCACCTTCAAGAGCTTTCAACGCAGAGCCGCGAATAATTGGGCAATCTTTATAACCTTGGGCTTCTAACATTTCGCCGATTTCCATTTCGACGAGTTCTACAAGCTCTTCGTCACCTTTGCTGATCTGGTCCATTTTGTTCAGGAAAACAACAATAGATGGCACTCCAACCTGCCTAGCAAGAAGAACATGTTCTTTTGTTTGTGGCATCGGTCCATCTGTTGCACCTACAACAAGGACCGCACCATCCATTTGAGCCGCACCCGTTACCATGTTCTTGACATAGTCAGCGTGTCCAGGACAGTCTACGTGAGCATAGTGACGGTTATCAGTTTCATATTCAACGTGGCTTGAATTAATTGTAATCCCACGCGCTTTTTCTTCAGGACTGTTATCAATGGAAGCGTAATCACGAAGCTTTGCTCCACCCTTTTTTGCAAGGTATGAAGTAATCGCCGCTGTTAGAGTTGTCTTACCATGATCGACGTGTCCAATGGTCCCAATATTAACGTGGGGCTTGTTCCTTTGAAATGCTTCTTTAGCCATTGTAGTTATCCTCCGCTTAGGCTCCTATCATGTATCAATTTCAATTTAGCTTTACTTTCTATGCCCAGAATAGGAATTGAACCTACGACCTTTTGCTTACCATGCAAATGCTCTACCTCTGAGCTATCTGGGCACTTTAACTTAAGGGTTAACGCCCTTTCATTTCACCTTGATTTCTCAATTAAGATGAAGTGGAACGGCCTACACACTTACAGTTTTCAATCGAATGCATTAAAGCTTAGCTACGAGCAAAAAAAATTGCAACCATTAACTTTTTTTTACACTCTTTTCTTTCTAATGGGACAACTGATACCATTTATCAAAAATAACATAAGAAGTGGCGCAGAGATTCTCATGATAAAATTGCTTTTAGAGATCGAAGCGAACCAGATGCTGGCTAGCGGATCGAAAAGTAGATTTTTGCCGAGAAAATCAAGTTAAATTCACCAACTTATTTGTGGTAAATAGTATTATCTTCTCGATAAAAAAAGATCTTTATGGGAAAAAGAAGAGAAGAGGGAGAGCCTATGAGAAAAATTATTTGTTTCTTATTCTTAATGACTTCAGTCTTCGCAATTTCGGGAGGAGAACTCTCTCATATTATTACCCCAAGAGGAGGAACAGATCATCTATCAGAAAATAAAGCCTTAGTTAAAGAGTTTTATGATGCATTTGCAAATAATGATCCTCGAACCATGAACGAACTCATGGCTGCTAAGTATGGAGTTCAAGATTCGAATGTTGTTTTTGATTCATCTTATAGTAAATATGATGCTTTCAGTAAGAACCTCAATGTACGTTTGCGCTCTTTTCACCAAGCCCTTCCTGAGTTCAAGCTACAGATTATCGAGATGGTAGCCGAAGGAAATAAGGTTTTAGCACGTGTTCAGATCCAAGGGATGCAAAAAGGTTCCTTCCTAGGAGTTGAACCGACTGATAAGCCCGTAGTGATCAAAATATTTTCTATTTTCAAGATTGAGAGAGGAAAAATTTCTCATATCAATGAAGTTTGGAATGAACTAGGGGTCATGAAGCAAATTGGCTACATTGTTTTGTGAACCGATTCCGTAGAAGTTAAGTTCACGAGATATTAAGGATTAGTCTAAACAAAGCAAATCTTATACCA
>JAUHQH010000155.1 GCA_030408485.1 Candidatus Neptunichlamydia sp.
GGTCCTACCAGACAAAATTACTTATGGGATTCTCAAGAGACGGTTTGGATGGGAATATGATGGGATGGTTTTTTATGAACTATACTTTGAAAATCTCGGGAAAAAGCATCCGCTTTTATCCAAGAGTTTGTTATATCAGAAAATTACCTATGACTTTAGTTCGTTTGAAAATTGGCGTAAAGATTTTCCTGCAATAGGGACGATTTGAGGGATTGGGTGGATCATTCTTTATAAAGATCCAACAAATGCAATTCTCCATAACGTTTGGATTGATGAACATAATATAAATCATCTAGCAAATGGAAAACCTCTTCTTGTGATGGATATCTAAGAGCATGCTTATATTATCGAATATGGATTGAATAGAGAGGGCTATATTGATGCATTCTATAAAGAGTGTTTGTTGTTCATATGGGAGCTGCAAACACTCTTTCCTCGGGTGTAATAGCGATCATCAGATATGTTTGTATGTGTACTTCCTGCGCAACTCAATATGGGCGCTCTCATATCCTTAAGTAAATATATGATATCATCTGATACCAATTGTGGTAGGGTTTTTTTCTTTATCTGGAGGCATAGTGAATTTTCCTTTATTGAGCCTTTCATACAAATTCATGTATTTGACTAATATTTACAAACTGCAGTCATATAACCTCACAATGATTTAATTCTATATAAATAATAGTTAGTTTTTTTTAAGTAAGATGCGATTCGACTGAATGGGACTTCAAGTTTAGCAGTTACACAGTTGGGTATTTTAGATTCTCTTGATTGTATTAAAATTTGTGTGAGTCATAAAAACTTTGAATATCCACCTATTTTTCATGGAGATTGGGAGGGTATTGAACCGGTTTAAGAAACCTTTGTTGGAAGGAAGGAATCAATAAAAGAGATAAAAAGGTAGAAGAATTTCCAAAAAATGTTAGACTCTTTCTGAGTCGAATTGCAAATCTTTTGGAATGCCCAATAAAGTTAATCTTATTTGGTCCTGAAAAAGAAAGAACTTTAAGATTTTGATGAACAGCCCATCAATAGAAACACTTGAAAAACCGATCTATACTGAAGAAGAGTTTGCTTTAGTTGATCCAAAGCATGTACCGAATCATATTGTTATTATTATGGATGGGAATCGGCGTTGGGCTAAAGCTAAAGGGTTGCCACCTGAGATGGGGCACTGGCAAGGAGCAACACAGCTCGATATTATTGTCCGTGCTGCTGTAGAATTAGGAGTTAAGATACTCACTGTTTATTCGTTTTCTACAGAAAATTGGAACCGTCCAAAACACGAAGTTGAAATTCTCATGCAACTTCTTGAAACTTATCTAAAGAATAAGAAAGAAATATTAGTCAAAGAGGGGGTTAGACTCAATACGATTGGAGATACTAGCCGTCTTCCAGACCCTGTAAAAAAGGCTCTTGCTGAAACAATGCAGGCGACAAAAAATGGGGATCAAATTCATCTTGTCTTGGCCTTGAATTATGGAGGGCGAGATGAAATTCGGCGCGCCTTTGTCAAGATGTCTCAAGCAGAAAAGGAAAGAAAGCTTGATTGGAATGAGATCACAGAACAAACAATCTCTTCATATCTCGATACAGCTTCCTGGAAAGATCCTGACCTCTTTATTCGTCCTAGTGGGGAACATCGTGTGAGTAATTTTCTTATTTGGCAAATTTCATATAGTGAAATCTACGTAACAGATGTTCTTTGGCCTGATTTTTCTCCAAAAAATTTGCTTGAAGCAGTGATTGATTATCAAAAGCGTCATAGGCGGTACGGAGGTTGATAGGCAAATGAATTTTCCTGATCTAACAAAACGGTTAATCACCTCTATCATTTCTCTTGGTATTTTATCCTGCGTTTTAATTTTCTCTTATGTAGGATTTATTAAATGGCTTATCGCTCTTTTTGCTGCAGGGATCGGTGGATTAGGAATCTGGGAATTTTGTCGTTTATCAAAACTCAATACTAAGTCGGGCTTGACCGCGCTCTCGATCATTATTGGTTGTTTAACAGTATTAGGTTTTTTTGTTTCGACATTTGACCATAGCTTTTCTCTTCTTCCCTTTATGCTGATTTTTTTCGGTGTGATCTCCGTTTTTCTCTATCATTTTGATAAGATTCCAGGGTCGATCGATTCGATTGCTAAGAGTACTTTTGCCATTTGCTATATAGCGATTCCTATTGGACTGATTTTAAAAATTCTCTATCTCCATAGCCCCTGTAAGATAGGTCATGAAGGGAGAGTTTGGCTCCTTTATTTACTTGTTGTAGTGAAAATGACCGACGTTGGGGCTTATTTTGGAGGGCGCCTTATTGGAAAACGGAAGTTGGCTCCAGAACTTAGCCCTGGTAAAACGATTAATGGAGCCATCATCGGTTTTCTTTCTGCGATTTTCTTCAGCTTTCTTTTTCATTTAGTTGGGCGGTTTATCGATAGTTTCCAGTTTACATCGGTGCAAAGTCTTTGGCTCGGTGCTCTTCTAGGATTTTTTGGCCAAGTGGGGGATTTAGGAGAGTCACTCCTCAAAAGAGATGCAGATGTTAAAGATAGTAACCGTCTTCCTGGACTTGGTGGAATTTTAGATATGTTAGATTCATTGTTGTTTGCAACACCAGTCATTTACTTCTTCCTTTATATCTGTTGAAAGAGTAAAAGAACGGTGATCATTACAATAGATGGACCAGCAGGAACAGGAAAATCAACAATCGCTCAAAAACTTGCTGATGCCATTGGATTTACCTATTTCGACACGGGGGCTCTCTATCGTGCCATTAGTTGGCAAATCCTTGAAGGAGGGATTTCTTACCAAGATGATGAAGCGCTTTCGAAACTCCTCAAAAAATTTTCTTTTCGGATTTGGTTAATTGAGGGGAATAAACGATATTTTGTTGGGAACGAAGATGTGACTAAAGCGATTAGAAGCAAAGAAGTCACAACTATTGTTTCAGAGGTTGCTGCACTTAAAAAGGTCCGAGATGCTCTAAAACCTCTTCAGGTTAATTTTTCTAAAGAGATCGACGTGGTTTTCGAAGGAAGAGATTTAGGAACGGTTGTTTTTCCTCAAGCACATCTAAAGTTTTTTTTAACAGCGCATCCTGAAATTCGTGTTAAACGTCGTTGCCGTGAACTCGTGGAAAAATTTCCCAATCAGACATTTTCCTATGAGATAATCTTAAAAGAAATTCAGGAAAGAGATACCTATGACTCTACAAGAGAGCATGCTCCTTTAAAACAAGCTGAAGATGCTATTCTTGTGGATACTTCCCACCTTACCATTAAGGAAGTAACAGATAAGTTGAAACAGATTTATCTAGAGAAAAAAAGATGAAAAAAATCTCGTTTTTATATTCATTAGTTATTTTTCTTATGAAAGCCTTTTTTAAGGTTTTTTATCGACATAAGGTTTATGGTCTAGAGCATTATCCTAAAGGAAGAGGGCTTGTAGCTCCAAATCATGTGTCATTTTTTGATCCTCCATGTGTAGCTCTTTCTTGTCCTGGAGAAATCCATTTTTTGGCTAGAGAGACTCTCTTTAAGACCTTTTTTGGAAAACTGATTTCAGCTCTAAATGCACATCCCGTGAAGAAAAATGCTACAAATCTTCAAGTTATAAAAGACGTTTGTCAGCTCTTAAAGGAAGGGTATAAGGTTTTAATATTTCCAGAAGGAACTCGTTCAAAGAATAATAATCTTCTTGAAATAAAGCCCGGTATTGGACTTCTTTTTTCCAAGAGTGAATCTTTAATTATTCCAACTTATATTCATGGGACTTTTGATATTTGGAAGCGAAAGCAAAAGGTTCCAAAACTGTGGGGAAAAACAGCTGTTGTTTTTGGAAGTCCCATTCGATGGGAAGACTTCAAAGATATTGATCGAAAAGAAGCTCAGGTTCTTGTTGCAGACCAATTGACAAATGCACTGAGAGGTCTTCGCAAATGGTACGAAGAGGGGCATCAAGGTCTTCCTCCTTAGATAGGATTAGGTTGA
>JAUHQH010000156.1 GCA_030408485.1 Candidatus Neptunichlamydia sp.
CAGATGTGTATAAGAGACAGGAATGATGCATCAATCTCGTGGAAGACTCTAAACTAATCATTATCTTTTTTTTCAGGTAGAATTGGTTTCCCATATCCTGCATAAGGAGCCTTCTTTGAGTAGGTTTTTTTGCTATAACTTTTGGTTGAATAAGTTTTTGGGATATACGATTTCTTTGGCGCAGCGCTCAATTCACCAACTGAAAAAATAGCCGTAACTAAAAGGGCGAAAGTGAATGCTCCCATTTTCAAACACTGGAACATCTGTTTCTCCTTTTTTTAATCCATTTCATAATAGTGATATTCGCCTGTATCATAGTCATAGGTTTCTAGTTCATTGCCAAAGAATCCTTGAACCTCTTCATCGTGATAACTCTCATCTCCATAATGGTAAACTTCAATATCTTTATATCTTCTTAAATATTCTTAGAGGTTTCTTCTAAAAACTCTTCAACTTCGCGAGCTGTTTCTAAGTCAAGTACTTTCTCTGTAAAACTCTTGAGCTTTTCAATAGAAAGTTCTGAAACATATTTCTTCACTTCTGGAATGAAGCGAGATGAACAAGAAAGTTTACGGACTCCTAACCCTAGAAGAAGAGGGATAAAGTGAGGGCCTGAAGCCATTTCACCACAGAGACTGACAGGCGTATTTTGATCATTGGCCTCTTGAATAATATGAAGAATCATGCGGAGAATACTGGGATGTGTCGGTTGATAGTAGGCATTGACTTCTTCTGTTGCCCGATCGGCTGCAAGGGTATATTGGATGAGGTCATTTGTACCAATCGATAAAAAATCACACTCTCGAGCAATCGCATGTGCCATATAAGCAGCAGAAGGAACTTCGATCATACAACCAATAGGAATCTCATCAGCAATTTCATATCCTTCTGAACGAAGTTGAAGAGCGACTTCCTGAATCACCTCTTTCGCAACATAGAGTTCCTCTAAATCAGAAATCATCGGAAGAAGAATACGAAGGTCTCCATCAAGGCTAACTCGGAGAAGTGCTCGGAGTTGTTCTGCAAAAATATTGCGATTACGCAATAAGAACCGAATTCCACGACATCCTAAAGCGGGATTTGGCTCTGACCCATACTGTTTAATGTTCCCCTTATCTCCACCAACATCGAAAGTCCGAAAAACAACGGGCATTCCTTTTGATTTTTCCATAACCTGTTGATACAGGATAAATTGATCTTCTTCAGAAAACGTATGGAGTTCTTTACCAAAGAAGAGAAATTCTGAGCGGAAAAGGCCAATTCCTTCAGCATTATAGGGAGCCAATAGGTCGAGATCTGAAAGATTTTCAATGTTTGCTAGGACTTCAACCTTGACTCCATCAGCAGTCTCTGTCCCATGATTTAAAGCATAACTTTTTTCCTCTCCTTTTTGATCAGAATTTTTCAGCTCTTTTTCATATTTTTCAAGGGTCACATCGCTTGGATTAATAATGACAAACCCTGTTTTCCCATCAATGATTGCTAAAGACCCCTTTGAAGAATAAAGAGTATCAATTGAAATATTAGCTACATAAGGAATTCCTTTGGAACGAGCAATCAATGCTGCATGCGAGGTCGTTCCCCCAATTTCAGTAATAAAACCTTTGATCTGCCATCTTGACGCTTGAGCTATCCTGGAAGCTGTCTCTTATACACATCT
>JAUHQH010000157.1 GCA_030408485.1 Candidatus Neptunichlamydia sp.
GAGATGTGTATAAGAGACAGTAGAAGAATATCAGAGGTCAATAAAATAGAATACAAGCTTTAAGAAAATCTCCAACAAAAGTTGTTTTTAAGTAAAGTACACACGAGATCCACATATTTGCTTCGATTGTCGCTTACCTCCAAATTGGAAATGTTGAGAGTGAAGACAAAATTAAATGAATCATTTTTCTTTGAAAGATTATAAACTAATAGTCAGGGCAAACCAAATAGCCTTGCTAAGGGCTTTTAAGAAACTTAACAGCCAAGCCTCTTCTTTTGCGCAAGGTGAGTTATTCACCAAAACAACGAGGTAGAAGTTATGATAGGATTGATCGCAGCTACAGGAGTGTCATCTGTAGCATTGAATCTTTTGGGAAACCTTAGGCGTCCGCACTGTTTCTAAATTGGCGCCTTCCTGCTCAGGAGCGGTCCTTGCAGGAATCTCTTCTACTCCCTTCTTCATTTTTGGAAATATGACTGCTGAAACCGTCATTTAAATAATCTCTTTAAAAGCTTAAAAACAGTTAGAGTCAAGCTAGGTAGTGTTGTCAAATACTCGCTATTGAAGAGATTCTCTCTATGAGGAAAATTCAAGGAGCCCGATAGAGTGAGCCCAAAATGGACTTACGAAGCAGGGCAACGCAGAAGTTTTCCATAGAAAAGGATCAAAACAACTGGGAGGATTTGACGATACTATCTATACCTTGCAAAAGTATTTTTGACTCTATATGATTCATTTTTTAAGTCAGGAGATCCGTATGAAAAATTCCCCCCACCGAATGAAACACGAGCAAAAAAAAGCGATTCGCAAAGCACAAAAAGAAGAGCATGAGACCGATGGGGAGGTGATGCAAGAAAGCGCTAAAAAGAAGGCAGTTACCTCTAAAAGAGCGAATAAAATCGCTAAGGGGAAGATCTCTTCAAAAAAGAAATCGCATATGACCTCGGAGACTGAGACCGAAAGCACCCACAAAGAAGGAAGTCACTGGATCCAAACAATTCAAAAACAAACCACTGATACTGCTGACCGTATATGGAAAAAACTTCAAAAATTAAATTTCCTAAAAAAGAAAAAATAGCCTTGGTATACTACTGGGCATGAAACCCATTAAGATTGCCCACATCTCAGACCTTCATTTTTCGAGATTTTCCCCAAGTCCTGCTCAGTTTTTTTCGAAGCGGTGGCTGGGAAATCTTAACCTCTTATTGAATCGAGCAAAAAAATATGTGAATGAGCGCTCCTTTTCTTTGATTCCTACTTTTAAAGAAAAAGGGATCACACGTGTCATCATTTCTGGAGATTTGACAACAACCTCCAGCAAGCAAGAATATAAAATTGCAGAAAGATTTGTCGAGTCCCTTAAAGAAGCGGGAATGACGGTTTTTATGATCCCCGGCAATCATGATCACTACACCAAAAAAGCAGACCAAAAGAAAGTTTTTTATAAAAGCTTCCCTTCACCAAGACAGAAGCCTTTTTCCCTTTCGATACATGGAGTGACAACCCTTCCCTTAACTGAAGGATGGCACCTAGTTCTTATGGATACAACTTATGCTTCCTCCCTTGTTTCTTCTAATGGGTTCTTTTCTCCCACCATTGAAGAAAACTTAAAGAATCTTTTGAGAAAGATCAACTCGGAAGAAAACATCGCTTTAGTAAACCACTTTCCCTTTTTCCAACATGATCGTCCCCGAAGACGCTTGATTCGAGGGGAAAAACTCCAAAAAGTGATTGCTTCTCACTCCAATATTCAAATCTATCTCCATGGACACACCCACCGAAGAACCATTGCCGATCTCCGTCCAAATCAACTTCCTCTCATCCTTGATAGTGGATCAACAGGTCACCTAAAAGGATCATGGAACGAACTCCACTTAGATGCTTCCTCCCTTGATTTGACTGTCCATCAATGGAATGATGGTTGGAAAGCAACCGATCACCAATCGTTTTCTTTTGAGCCCAAGCCTTGGTATCAAAATGACCTCTGTTTTTAAATGCATAGGATGTAGAAAATACTGCATAAAAAAAGGATACATTTGGCTCGAAGAAGAAGGTGTCACAGCGTTAGCCAAACGCTTTCAGATCACCGAAGAAGCTTTTATCAAAAAATATACCCGGAATTACCTCTTTGATTTAGCCCTTCTCGATAACCCTCATTCCGATGACTCTATTTTGCTTAAAAACAAAAAGTTTTGTGAAGCTTGCGAAGCTCGCCTCAAACAGGGTCGTACTTTTCCCTCGTGGACAAAAAATTTAACGAGTGTCAATAAGTGGAAAAAAGCAAAAGGTGAATGTGCAAGGAATCGACCACCCCAGAGTTCACATCGTCTCCTTTTCAAAAATTAAAGAAGAGCTGGAGAAATAGATGCATCCGTCAATGAGACTTCTTTTCCGTTTAATCATTGTCTCTCTATGGATCGCTATCTTTTTTGCTTTTTTAACAACAACGCACTACCTGAAACCTCTTAAACATGAAAAACATGTCCTCAATATTTTCAGTTGGCCTGAGATTTTAAACCCCGAGATCGTGAAACGATTTGAACGAGAAACGGGGATCCAAGTTGTCCGCCACTACTATACCAGTAATGAAGAACTGCTTGTGAAACTGAAAGCCACTCAAGGAAAAGGGTATGATCTCATTGTTCCTTCTGATTATGCTGTTATAAAACTCGTTGAGGAAAAGCTTTTACAACCCATCAACCATAGTAAACTCACTTTCATGGATCACTTGAACCCCAAACTGATCCGCCAGGATTTCGATCCTAAAAATACCTATTCTATCCCTTTTATTTGGGAAATTCTCGGGTTTGGGATTGATACAGAACAATATCAAGACGTTCCCTTTGAACCTACTTGGAAAGAGATTTTCTCCCCTACACACCCCAATACAAAGATATCCATGCTGAATGATCCTATTGAAGCGATTGATATCGCAGCTCATCATCTTTTTGCTCAAAAAGATCTTCTCTCTCCCCAAGAAGTTGCCTTGATCCGTTCAAAACTTCTGCAGCAAAAACCCCTTGTCGAAGCTTATGCAGGTGTCCGTGGCGACTACCTTCTCATTACAAAAAATGCTTCCGTTGCCGTTATCCCTAGCTCTTATATCCTTCGTGCTGCTACTAATTATCCCCACATTGATTTTATCCTTCCCAATGATTATTGCTTCATCTCTATTGAAAACATGTGCATTCCCAAAGAGTCTGAAAATCGAGATCTTGTCTACACCTTTCTCAACTATCTTTACCAACCTGAGATCTTTGCTTTGGAAACCAATGTCTTCCAAAACTTTCCAGCAACAACAAACGTTCGCTCTTACATCGATGATTCACCTATTCTGATCAGAACTCTCGATGCCCTAAATTCATATGAAGGAACCTTCTTCTATACCCGCCAACTCCTTTCTGAAAAAGAAAGTCGCTCTCTCTGGGTAGAGCTTAAATCTTCTTAACTCACCTTGCGCACGAAGAATAAGAGGAAGAAAACATCGGTTCAGTTTTGGTAGGGGAGAAAGATACTATAGTATTTTCAATTTAAATTTTTATAGGGTGTGTATATGCCCATTCACCAACTTATTTTTGATAAATGGTATAACCATCTCATTTTCAAAAGCCGCAGCTCAGGAAAACAGGAAAAACGGCAAGGAAAAAAGAGCTTCCTATTTACGATAAGCCTAAGAGACAAACACCGTTTTTCTGAAGAGGTCTTTTAAAAGACGGTGATGGGCATCTCAAAATCGACAAGTTCAAGGGATGTTGTAGCGACCTTAGCAAACAGACTCAAAGACTTTGATCCTTATTTATCCAGAAAATCTTTCAGATTTCACTCGATCAAACCCAACAGGAAGAATTCAAAAAAAATTTAGAGACAAAATAAGAGAGGCTCTTCTTAAACATATAGAGATGGAAGATGTTGAAATTTGGTTCCAAGGTGAGGCTCGCTTTGATCAAATAAGGAAGGATCACGAGGATATGTGGGCAATAAATAAGGAAAACGTCCAAGAGCCGTTTTGGTAGGCAACGGCAGTTCTCGTATACTCATTTGTTTAGAGCAAGTTTGTTGTCCCTCTCATGACAAAGAGGTAGGGTTGGTTCTTCTCTATGCAAGCTCA
>JAUHQH010000158.1 GCA_030408485.1 Candidatus Neptunichlamydia sp.
TTCATATCTAGAAGATAAAGAGATAGTGGATTCTTGTAGGGCTTTTTTATTTCTGATCGAAGATAAGTCGGATGAAGCAAGAAATTTGTTTGAATCTAGTTTTTTTAAACTTCAACAAAAAAACACCGGGATTGCAACAAATTGCTGACATCTTCTATTGCTGTTTAGGGTATTTTGAAACAAGCTCCATTCATTCACAACAAATTAATGGGGTAAATGCCCGGATATTCCTATGTAAAAAAGCCTTGAAAATCAAGGCTGTTATTGGGGCCGTTATGGTAGGTGTTGGAGGGTTAGTTGCATGTGTTGCCCCAGGGGCAGGTGTTGGGATAATCACAACAGGAGTAGGTTTAATCGTAGATGGAACTGCTGAATCCATAGATGAAAATGACCGGCTTAAGGAGTTGGATGCACAGAGACGAAAGCAAGAAGAAGAGTTAAATAGAACGTCACATAACGCCCCCTTTATAAGAAGAAATATTCTGCAGGTGGTAAGTGTATAGGTTGGATCTTAGTTTTTACCGACTACTGGTAAATTGAGGTTTGAAAGGTATTTGTCCTAAATAAGCTGGAGAAAAATTGCCATTAAAACTTTGGGCAGGTTTTGAAAATCAAAAATATATAGAGTTGTTTATTGGGGATTTAGCCTTGATTTCTAATTTTTTACAAAGTGTTTTGTCTTCTGAGCAAGAGACACTGGGGGACACCAAGGATCAAAAATGCTCAATCCAGTGTAGCGCTGACGATTAGAAACTAGATTCAATTAATTGTTAGACCAATAAATATTGGATAGAATGGGAGGAGGTGGGATTTGGAGTGATTGTAAATTCATCAACTTCGATCTCCGGCAGTTCGAATCTGGTCACTTCCACGTGCATTGAGGATGTTTATTATCGTCTAGGTAAGAATTCTTTATAAAAATGTTCTTGTGAGCAAATATCAGCCAAGCTGTTTTTTATTAAGGTTGGAGTTAGGCTAAGAGGAATCTTGGCAGATTCAGATGTTTGTAAAATGAATTTATGTATCTTATTGGAGTCTCGTTTAAATAATGGTTCTTGAGGCGAGAGAAATAAAGATTTTGCCATTTGTATAACAGTCTCAGGCACTGGGAATTGCCTTCCATCGGCATTTATGGTTTTTTCCACTGAATTGATGTCCTCAAGGGTTATCATCTGAAGAGAGCCGATTGGTAATGGAATATAAGATAGTAGTCGAACCTCAAGAAGATCCTTGAATGGTTGTATTTTATAAGACTGTAAACAACGTTTCTCGATATATCGAAAATAACTTGCTAGTATATCTAACGGAGCTCCTTTTTTTGCATTAGTAATTGAATAGCGATGTGAAAGCAGTTGCCTTATTTGTGAAAGCTGAACTTTTTTTGTTTTATCTTTAACTTGTTTATTATTAATTATTTTAAACAATTCCTGTCTTACGGTCGAGCTTTCTAGATCTTCATCGGAAGCTTGCTCCAAAACCCTTGTTTCATTCCCATTAGAATCATAGCTTATGTTAAGGAGCAAAGGTCTTGATGAATTAAGAAGGTTTCTTAATGAATTTTTTTTGTAGTAGCTAATGAACTTATCTGTACCTTCTGAATCTTCATCGTCGGTATCATCAGTAGAGAATCTGCTTTCAATTTTTTGATCGATTAAGATTTCTTCTTTTTGATTCTTTTTAGAATACTCCACTCTCGCAGAATTAACCGAAACTGTTGTAGTTACATAAGGCAGCTCTAGATCGAGAATCATTTTCCGTTTTTCTATCTCTAATCTAATTTGCTGCGATAGTTGATGTGGCTCTAGCAAGAAAGCCCCATCGTTTCTAAGCAAGTTATTATTTTCTAGCATGCTCCTGTGCTCTTCCCACTCTTTTGAGGTAGGTGAACCGATTTTATTTAGAATCGATATGTACTCTTCTATCTCCGTGTCTCGTGATTTCCGAGCTTCTAAGAGTAGTTGGCGATGGTTCATCTCAAATCTTCTTCCCTATGAATCGTTCGTTAGCTTTTTCTAATTTTTCTCCTAAATGACTAGTGGTCAAATGACTGTATCGAAATGTCATTCTAAGATCTCGATGACCCAAAATTTCAGCTATATCTCTTTGATTAGTATTTGTTTGTGCCAAAAAACTTGCACATGAATGCCGCAGTGAATGGAAAGTGAAGTCAGTAATTTCAGCTCTTTTAAGTGCGAATTGCCATGCAGTACGGATATCTAGATAACGGTTTGGGTTTAGGCTAGGGAATACGTGATATGAGGAATCAAGGATGGTTTCTTTTTCAAAGAGGGACTTGAGGACTTGGGCTGCAAGACTCACCAATGGAACGTATCTTGTTGTCCCATTCTTTGTTTGTTCGAGGGTGATTAGCTTTTTTTCAAAATCTATATCTTTCCACTTAAGTCCAAGAATTTCTCCTCTTCGCATGCCTGTGCTAAGAGCTATAACTACTACGGAATATAAGTAGGGGTTTTTACTTTCCTTACAGGAGGTCAAGAGTTTTTGACACTCTTCTTCTGAGAGGAATCGGGTACGGGAATTAGAGACCGATGGTTTTCGGATCATTCTTACAGGGTTTTTATCGAGCCAGTGCCATTCTTTAAGGGCTGTCTCGAATAGTGCTGAAAGGGAGCTTAGATAGCGAACAACAGTAGCTGGTGCTCTTTGTTTTTTTTGGTGAGTAGGTTCCTTGAGTAGCTTATCGCGACATTCGGCTATGAAACTTGGAGTTATATCTTTAATTTCAAGTAGGTTAAATTCTTTGATCCACCATTTTAGATGTTGCTCGACGTTTCTAGCGTTTCTTGGCTTGTGGGGAAGAACTTCTTTAATATATTTTTCAGCAGCCTTTTTAAAGGTTCTCCTTTTAAGACTTTCTTGGTTGGTGATTCTATTCTCTATTTCATAACGAACTTTATTCCCCCATTTTTTCGCCAGTTTCTCGGAATCAAAGGTTTTTGATTTGTAATATTTTTTCCCTTTCTTCCACACCTCAACAATCATTTGATAACGTGGTTTCCCTGATTTACTTTCTCTTTTTCTAAGATGTCCAAGATCACTCATTTTATCGGTCCTAGTTCAGTTGAGCTTAAAAAATGATGGTAGCAAGAAGCCGGTTTTATTACAAGTCGCGGATGGTCAATCCGCAACATTATTGATGGATTACGAATGAACTCCTATATAAGGAAAAATAATTCCTGAGGAAATTTTTAATAAATGTCAGGGTATTTGTCAGAATTAAAATGATTTTTACTAAGATTTTTGATCGAATTGATTATTGAATAGGGTTAGCAGAAAAATTGAACGAATCCAGGAATTTACGATTGAATGTATATAAATTTTCGTTGCTGCTGTTCCATGTTTTGCTTTTGACAGTGTATCCGATCACCCCAAGGGCACTTTCTAATTGGAGCAAAGGCATAATTAACTGGTAGCCTGGTGGGGGGCGAATACGTGAGTATCCATCGAAGAAGGCTTGTTTGTATTTTAGGCCGGGAGCCCATTTGAAATGCTCTATCAAACAGAAATCTTGCTCTGCAAACCCGGAACGGGCACTAGACCAATCAATGATACCCTGCAATTTGCCTTGCCAGATAAGCATATTTCCTGGTCGAAAATCGCGATGTACTATGCAAGGATCATCAACGCCTGCTAAAAGATGCTGCCAGTTATTGAGATATGCACTACATTTTTCAATGAGATTTTCTGGGAGATATCTCTTACATTCATTCAGTTCTTCTTGAAACTTATTATCGAAATATAGACCTGGTTCTCGAACTAAAGCATTAAGTTTTGTTAAATCCCCATATCCATCTGTTCGATCATTGAGAGGCGGTGTGCAATCACGATTGTAGTGCGATTTTTTGTTAATTTTTCCAGAGCATTTTGCACAGCTTTTTCACTTTCATTATCAAGGGAACTTGTTGCTTCATCAAACACGAGCATAGGTGGATTTTTCAAAAAAAACTCGTGCCACACTCAAGCGTTGTTTCTGCCCACCTGATAGCTTTACCCCTCGCTGTCCAATATCTGTAGAATATCCGTTAGGCAAAGACACAATGAAGTCATGGGCGTTTGCCTGTTTTGCCGCTAAAATGATTTCTTCTTCAGAGGCGTTCGGTTTGCCGTACTGGATGTTTTGCAAGACGGTTCCTGCAAACAAATAGACATCCTGTTGTACGAAACCAATCTGCTCTCTTAGGGATTTCAGCTTAAGATTTTTAATATTCTTGCCATCTATGAGTATTTCTCCCGCATTGATTTCATAAAATCTAGGGATTAAAGAACATAGGGTAGTTTTGCCGATACTCGAAGGACCTACTAGGGCAATATATTCACCAGCTGAAATACTGAGTGATAGGTTTTTAAGGATATGGTCATGTCCTTCTCGATACTTAAAACTGACATTTTTGAATTCTATGCTTCCATGAGCGTGTGAGAGCTCTACTGCATTTGGGGAATCATTTATTTTGGAATTTGTTTCTAAGGCCTCCATGAACCGGCTGAATCCTGTAATTCCTTCTTGGTAGAGCCTAATAAAATTCCCCAATCTTTGGATGGGTTCAATTAAAATGACGATATAAAGTAGAAATGTAAGTAGATCAGCTAAATCCAGGGATCCTTTAGCAATGATCAGCGCTCCAACAATTACGACTGCTACTGTCATGAGCTGGGTGAGCGTAACCAACCCATCATAAAAGTAGGTCTCATTTTTATAGCCATCTTTCTTGCTGTCTACAAATCGATTATTTTCATAGTGGAATTTTTGATTCTCAACAGCCTCATTGGTGAAAGATTTTACAACTCTGATTCCAGCAAGGGTGTCTTCGACTTGAGCGTTAATATCTCCGATTCGATTTCTGCTTTTTCGTAGAGCATGATGCATCTTTCTGCTGTAGTAGAACCCATATAGGGTCATAATTGGCAAAAAAAGAAAGGCAGTAAGAGCGAGCTTTACGTTGATATTCATCAGAATAACGAATGCCCCGATAAAATTTAGTGAAGAGATGACAATGTCTTCGGGTCCATGGTGATACAATTCTGCAAGGTTAAATGTATCACTAGAGATGCGTGTCATGAGCTGTCCTGTCCGATTTTCATCGTAAAACTTAAAAGAAAGCTTTTGGTAATGCTCAAACAGTTCATTGCGCATATCTCGTTCCATAAAGGCACCCATCATATGACCCTTGTAGTCAATAAAGGCGTGGCAAATTGCATGAATGACTACTAGGGCTAGCATCACACCACACATGATGAAGATTTTGGTGGTTATGTCTGCAGACCCCACCTCTAAATTCTGAGTGATATATCTGATGCAAAGGGGTATCGCGAGCAAAGTGGCTGATACAACAATTGCACAAGCCATGTCTGTATAGAAGAGCCCCAAATAAGGTTTATAGTATGAGAAAAATTTTTTCGCTCTTGAATTCAAGAAATCATCTCCAAAAATTTCTCCGCATGATCAGAGTCTTTGAATATCCGAAATTCGGCATTTGGGTGCTGCTGTCTAGCCTTTTCTATAGCTGGACCTTTTTCTTGCTCGAAGGTCCAAATGTATTTGATCAGCTTCCAATTGATTCCTCTTAAACATCCTGTTTCTGATAAGGCTTTGTCGTAGAAAAATAATCTCTTCAAAGTTCTCCAGATGTAGAGGAGGCGAGAAAATTTGAAATAAAAGTGAGAAGATTGGGTCACTTTATTCGGATTTTCCGTTCTCCTTTGCCCCCTTAAAATCTCCCCTTGTCTAGTAGACAATGATTTCGATTTTAAAAAGGGAAAACCCATCAAGAATCTCTCGCCTGACTCAACCCAATTTTAAACCATTTTAGCTATAGTTGATTTCAAATTAACCCCTAATAAATCCCTCGCCTTGTAGACGAGGCGTTGTTTAGTTTCTGTCTCTTATACACATC
>JAUHQH010000159.1 GCA_030408485.1 Candidatus Neptunichlamydia sp.
AAGGAAGAAAACAAATGGCTTAAGCGATGGGTAGGATCAAGCCTCTTGGAAGGAGAGAAAAAGTTCCGAACTATCAAAGGATACCTGTCAATAAATGATGCGACGCAAAACGAGATGTCTTCGAAAGAAGAAGGCTAAAGCAGTTTAAACGTTAGTGGAGCCGCGTTAGTTTCAACTAGAAGTGGGACATCCTCATGTCTTGAGTTCTTTTTGAGATTCACCGATTCTGATAATGAGTCCATCTTATTTTTCATTGATGTAAACCTTGTTTTTTCATACACTAATGCCTTATGCAGAAAATAAAAATTACTCGACTAAGAAATCTATCCTACAAAAATTAAGTCAATCCTAATAAAAGGGCAAAAAGAATCTGGAACGCTTTGGAGTTTTTGCACTGCAACTCATAAAAAAGCAAGAGAGAATAGATAAAAGTGGCCAACCAAATATTTTTTGCAAAAAGAAGTGAAAGGAGGAGTATTTTCTCTATACAGTCGGACGTGTCAAATCAAAAAACAGAATAAAGAGAAATGCTTTTACCCCCTGATGTGGCCAAGGAAAGGAGGAAGTGTCGAAAAAGGACCTATGATTCCATTCTTGAGTGGTCGTTTAATAGGAGATGCCTTATCGCAAAGAATTTCCCAATATAGGAGAAAACTGGCATGCCTCAGCTTTTAGAACGCCTAGTCCTAGAATTTCCAGACAGTTCGAAGTCGACACTTAAAAAGTGGCTGAAAGCAGGACGTATCCAAGTGGATGGGCAAAAAACCTTAGAACCTCATCTTGAAGTCAGTAAAAATGCTTCTATTCGTTTAATGGATAAGCAAAAGTTTCTCGATCTGGATATTGAAGTTCTCTATGAAGACCGAGATCTTATTGTCGTGAATAAGCCTGAAGGTATTTTAAGTGTTGCAACAGCATTTGAAACAGAAGAAACTGTTCATGAGGTCTTGAAAAAAAAGTTTCGACGTGTTTTTCCTGTTCACCGACTAGATCGTGAAACTTCAGGAGTCATGGTTATGACTCTTTCGGAAACTGCGCGTGAAGGTCTAAAAGAGCAGTTTCATACACATTGTATTCATCGGGAATACCGTGCCATTGTCCGTGGAAAAATAGAAGGCTCTGGAACTTGGAAGTGTCGCCTCCTTGAAAATCCCAATTACTTCGTCCGTCCTCACCCAAAAGGAGATCTAGCCATCACCCATTATACGGTATTGAATAATCGTGGGAAAACGACGGCTCTTCAATTGATTTTAGAAACGGGCAAAAAAAATCAAATCCGTGCTCAAGCCTTAGCTGTGGGTTATCCAATTCTTGGTGATCAAAAGTATGGGGATACTTCAAGTGGTCGTCTCCATCTGCATGCCCATGCTCTAAATTTTATTCATCCCGTGACCCATAAAAAAATGTCATTTAAATCTCCTCTTCCATTTGAAACTTAAAACTTGTTTTACCATACTGAAACTATGAAGAGGTTATATCGAGATAGATGGGATAAAAAGCTCGCAGGTGTATGCGGCGGGATTGGACAATTTCTAGAGGTGGACCCAACGGTTATTCGTCTCCTAGCAATTTTTCTCTGTGTGATTACAGCCTTTCTCCCCTTCGTTGTTCTCTATATCATAGCATGGATGTTGATGCCTCTAGGCTTTCCTACCTATGTTCAATATGACTGTCACCGCCTTTATCGCTCTGTAAGAGACCGAAAAATTGCTGGTATTTGTGGAGGGATTTCTGAAGCCCTTAAAATAGATCCTATTATTGTCCGGCTTGTCACAATTATTGCGCTGATTCCTACCGGGTTTTTTCCAGTGATTATTACCTATATTATTGGGATTGCCATCATTCCAGAAAGACCTGAAGGTCAGGTGTAATACCAATTTCAAAAATTAAACTATCATTTAATTGATGATTCTTAGATTTTTTTTCTTAAACCTTAGGAGGTTATAATGAAAGGTAAGAAAAGAGAAATTTCAAGCCAGATCTATAGGGTATAATTTTGCCAAGCTAGCTTAAGATGAGCAGCCCATTGCAAGAGAGGGGATGAGGTATCGAGCTAATGATTTAAAATTAACAAGGTGGGAGTCAGCGCCTGGATCAAAAGGTTTAACCAAGAAGGTCTTGATCGATTAAAAAAGAAAAAAGGGTAAGGATCTACTTAAACCGATGAGGGAAAATTTGGTATCGAGCGCTTTTTGACAAGTGTCTACTACTGCTTTTGCATCGAGCAAGATCCTTTGCGTCGATTAAGTGGTCGATCAAAACATTCGACGATTTCAAGGGTATGATGCCCTTATTCTGAATGGATATGAGCACTAACAGAGTATATCACTTGAAAAATGAATGTGCTCGAGGAAAATCTCAAGTAAATGGGATAGAGTCTTTTTGGAGTGTTTCAAAAAGTTAAGGCTTGCTAGATTTAGTGGCCTAACCGATGGTACGTTTTTTCTTCACTTGAAGGAATGTGAATGTAGGTTCAATTATAGGATATGAGGAATTAGAGGAAACAGCTCTAAAAATTATGAAGAGATCAGGGATTTGCTAGCCCAAGACCCATATTTTTTTTGAGGGCACGAAGAACCGGATCAATCTTCTTTCGCTTTCTAGGATCAATCCTATCAATATAGAGAACACCATTGATATGATCATTCTCATGCATGATATTGCGTGCACGCCATCCTGTAGCAACTTCAGTAAAGGTATTTCCTTCTAAGTCCATCGCCTGAACATGAATGCCCCAAGGACGCGTGACCTCCTCATAAATTCCAGGAATCGATAAACACCCTTCACCATGGGTATCTTTCCTTTCGCTAGGTTTAGACAAAATCGAATTGATATAGATTTTTGGAGGACAAAGAATCGGCCATCTTTCAGAGTCTGCTCCATTATCATAACGGGAAACAAATATTTTGACAAAATAGCCTATTTGCGGAGCAGCAAGACCTGCACCATCTTTTTCAAGAACGGTATCAATTAAGTCTTGGGCTATCTCCTTTACTTCATCATTAATTTCTTTGACTTCAACGCATTTTTTCCGAAGACCGGGATTCCCATAATAGAGAAGATCTTTAATCATTCTCTAGTCTCCTAAAACCTCTTCAATATTGACATTAAGGTGAGGCTTGGAGCGCCCCATTGCTGAAGTCCATAGGGAAAGAATCAAACAGGTAATGAGGAAAATTCCAGCTAAGTAAGCAGTAAACCTTTTTAAGACAGAGGCCGTTGAAGTTCCAAAAAGAGCGTCTCCACTATCCCCTCCAAATGAGGCTCCTAGTCCCAAACTTTTACTCTCTTGAATGAGAATAACAAAGCAAAGAAGCGCGCAGAGCGCAACAAATAAAAATAAAACGGTATAAAACAATGTTGTCATAGTTCCTGTTCCTTGGCAAGTTCGATGATTTTAGCAAATGACTCCACTTCTAGAGAAGCGCCTCCAATAAGAGCCCCATCAATGTCAGCCTCAGTCATTAGAGCTACGATATTATCAGGTTTTACCGATCCTCCATACAGAATAGGAATATGCTCAGCGACTTCTTCACCCCACTGACTCTTAATAAAGGAGCGGATGAGGTGATGAGTTTCTTGAGCAATATCTGGAGTCGCAGTCTTTCCTGTTCCTATGGCCCAGATGGGTTCATAAGCAATCACTAAATTTTTTAACTCTTTCTTTGAAAAATCCTTTAGGGCTTCACTCAGTTGATGGGTCAGAACTTTTTCCGTTAGTTCCTGATCCCGCTGTTCTTGACTTTCACCAATGCAAAGAATCGGAAGAAGTTCTTCTTGAAGGGCCCATTTGACCTTCCGATGAATCATTTGATCATCTTCATGAAAATGAATCCTTCTCTCAGAGTGCCCGAGGATCACAAAACTGACGCCCCTTTCTTTGAGCATATTCGAAGAAATTTCTCCTGTATAAGCTCCTTTAGAAAAGTCACTCATGTTCTGTGCGCCAATATTTAAATAACTTTTTTCTGCCTCCGTCACTGCTGCTTCAATGGAGGTGAAAGGAGGCGCAATCCCTACAAAGATTATCATCTCTCCTATTTTAGGAAGAAGGTCTTGCACAAAAGTAGCCGTTTTACTTGCTCCCATGTGCATCTTCCAGTTTCCAATAATAAATCGTTGTCGCATAAGTCCTTTATTATACTTTTCAACGATGGTAACATAATTATTAGAAATATTCAAAGCTTGAACATTCCTGAGAGATGCTCTAGACTTGCCTGATATGAAAATTTTCACAGTGACTCAACTAACCCTCGCTATAAAAAGAGAGCTTGAACCGCGTTTTAATCACCTTCAAGTTGAAGGAGAAGTCGTCAATATTCGTGCTCAATCTTCGGGACATTACTATTTTAGTTTGAAAGACCAAGGGGCTCAAATTTCTGCTGTTCTTTTTAAGGGGAATGCTCGGAATGTTTCATCCCCCCCTAAAGCAGGCGATCGAGTGGTTGTTAAAGGAGAACTGAGTCTCTATGCACCTCGGGGAAGCTACCAAATCATTGTTAGAGAGCTTGAACATGCTGGTGTCGGAGACCTTTTAGTCAAACTTCATCAACTGAAAGAAGAGCTTAAAAAACGGGGATGGCTCTCACCAGACCACAAAAAACCTCTCCCGAAATATCCTAAATGCATCGGAGTTGTCACAAGCCCTACAGGTTCTGTCATCCAAGATATTATTCACGTCCTTAAACGTCGTTTTCCTCACTTTCATCTTATTTTAAACCCTGTCCGCGTTCAAGGAAATGAAGCCGCTCCTGAAATTGCGCGTGCTATTAAAGAATTTAACCTCCAACAGAATGTCGATGTTATGATTGTTGGGAGAGGTGGTGGAAGTTTAGAAGATCTTTGGCCCTTTAATGAAGAGTGCGTTGCTGAAGCTATTTTCCACTCAAAAATCCCAATTATTTCAGCTGTGGGACATGAAACAGATGTTACTTTAGCAGACCATGTTGCTGATGTCAGAGCCCCTACCCCCTCAGCTGCTGCTGAAATTTCAGTTAGAGAAATGTCAACGCAGTTGGATTTTCTCAAACGATCAGGAAAACAAGTCGATCATTTCATCAAGCAAAAAATTCATCATTTAAAATCCCTAGTGCATGGAATGAGGCGTCACCCTTTTCTAGCTTCTCCTTATGTTATTCTTTCCGACCACTACCAACGGGTGGATGACTTTTCGTCGGATATAGACATTGCTATCAAGCATAAAATGAGTCGACAGGAACTCGGTCTCATTGCTCTTAAAAGAGTGCTTCATAGCTCCCTCCCTTATACACAAATCATCCATCTCAGAGAAAAGCTTGCCCCTTTAAGGTCCCGCATTGAAACAGCTTATAGGCATTTAATTGAAAAAAAAAAGAGAAACTTAAAACAGCTCGCTGAAATGCTAGGAGCTGTAAATCCTGAAGCCATCCTAAAAAAAGGTTACTGCATCCCCTTTAAGGAAAATACGAGTTCCGTTATCCTATCGTCATCAACCGTTGAAGTGGGCATAGGGATTTCCCTCCGCTTTCACGATGGAATGGTCAAATCACGCGTTCTGGAGGTCAAACCTGATAACGAATGATGAAAATGCAAACTTCTCCTTTGAAGCATCCTACGAGAAACTTGAGAAAATCCTTGCAGAACTCAATAGTGGAGAAACCTCTCTCGAGAAATCGCTAGAACTTTACGAAGAAGCAAGTAGACTTATTACTCTCTGTTCTTCAAAATTAAACCAAGCTGAGCAAAAAATTGAAATGCTCATAAAAAATAGAGAAGGGACTCTCCAAACGACCCCATATACTCCTGAATCTGAAAAGGTCCTTGATCCCGCTAATGACAACTATTCTTGATACACTCACCCATCCCCAAGAGTTAAAAAAACTTTCTCCTGAAAAATTGAAAGTTTTAGCTCAAGAAATTCGTGTTCGTATTATGGATGTCCTCTCGGAAACAGGAGGCCATCTTTCTTCAAATCTAGGCATCGTAGAACTCACCCTTGCACTCCATCATGTCTTTAACTCTCCGCAAGATAAGTTCATTTTTGATGTGGGCCACCAATCTTATGTACATAAGCTTTTAACCGGAAGAAACCCCCGTTTTCCTACCCTTAGACAAACCGATGGTCTTTCCGGATTTGTTTATCCCCCAGAATCGCCCCATGATCACTTTTATACGGGACATGCAGGGAACGCTCTTTCTCTTGCTTTAGGCGTTGCAAAAAATCGAGATCTTAGAGGCAAGGACGATCTTGTTATCCCGATTTTAGGTGACGCTGCATTGACTTGTGGCCTGACCTTGGAAGCGATGAATAATATTCCCAAGAAGACAAAAAAATTTCTTGTGGTCCTCAATGATAACGCCATGTCCATCTCAAAAAATGTCGGTGCTATCACCAATATCTTAAGCCGCTTCTTTAATAGTCCTACAGCGAATAATATCTATGAAGAACTGACTGAAATCGTTTCAAAAATTCCCGGCTATGGCGAGATCCTTGCCAAGCAAGGAAACAAGATGAAAGAGTCGATGAAGAACTTAATTAGCACGGCTCCTTTCTTTGAACAGTTTGGTCTTTCCTATGTGGGTCCCATTGATGGCCACGACATTAAAAAGCTAATCGATACCTTTGAAGCTTTAAAAGAGATTGAGCACCCTACCCTTGTTCATGTTTTAACCGTTAAGGGTCAGGGAATGAAAAATGCCATTAATAACCCCACCCCTTATCATGGAGCCAAACCTTTTAACCGGATCACTGGTGAGTTTTATCCCCCAAAATCAATAAAAACCTCTTTTCCAAAAGTTTTCGGAACCCATATTTTGAAAATGGCAGAACAAGACCCTAGCATTGTTGCGATTACTCCTGCAATGCCCGTCGGCTCTCATCTAGATACCTTTATGAAACGGATGCCTCACCGTTGTGTTGATGTTGGAATTGCCGAAGGACACAGCCTAACTTATGCTGGTGGAATGGCTCATGGAGGAAAGATCAAAGTTGTTGCTTGTATTTACTCTTCTTTTCTTCAGCGCGGCTTTGACAATATTTACCATGATATTTGTGTCCAAAATTCCTCTGTTGTCATTGCTGTTGATCGAGCAGGGCTTGCTACAGGTGATGGAGTAACAGCTCAGGGAATCTACGACATTGCCTATTTAAACGCAATGCCAGGAATGATTATCGCTCAACCTCGTAATGGAAGACTTCTAAAAGAGTTAATGGGCAGTGCTTTTGATTGGCACAAGCCTACAGCCATTCGTTACCCCAACCTTTCAACCGAAGAAGATGAAAACCCTCTTCAAAAAAGAGAACTTGGTAAAGGTGAAGTATTAGTTGAAGGAAAAGAGGTGGTTATCCTCTCACTAGGACACATGGATCAGATTGCTCTGAAAGCTCAAGAGCTTCTTCAAGAAAAGGGAGTGCAAACAACAGTAATTGATCCTATTTTCCTTAAACCTATTGATAAAGAGCTTCTAAAGAAACACTTCAAAAAAGGGCAAATGGTTGTCACTATTGAAGAACACGCCTTGAATGGCGGACTAGGATCGATCATCAACTCTTTTATACTCCAAGAGAATCTAACTCACCTTCATGTAAAAAACTTTGGGCTCCCAGATACCTTGATTGAACATGGTAATCACAAAGATCTTTTAGAAAAATATGGACTCACTCCAGAAAAAATAGTAGAAGAAGTTTCTAGAAAGATTAAAACCCTTCTTACCCTCTCATGAAAATAGTTCTATTTCCAAAAGTTGACAAAGATGAACCGAAAAAACTCGCTACCCAAGTTGTTGAGTTTCTTTCCAAGAATGGCGTATCTGTTGTTGTTGAAGATGATAAAGCAAAGACTCTTGAAATGCCTTCCTTTTCTTCAACTGACCCTAAATCAATAGATGTCTTAATCACGATGGGAGGAGATGGATCCATTCTTAGAGTTGCCCATCAATACGCAGAGCTAAATGCAGCCATCCTAGGGATTAATTTGGGACACCTGGGATTTATGGCCGATGTACAAATCTCAGAGATTATCCCCTGTCTTGAAGATCTCTTGAGTGGACGCTATACCATTCAAGAACGAATCATAATAGATGGTGTATCGAATCGAAATGAATCCTTTTTTGCCATTAATGATTGTGTCCTTCATCGCGCACAAAATCCTAGCCTGGTTGAAATAGCTATCTACGTCGATGACCTCCTTCTTAACAACTTTCAAGCAGATGGAGTCATTCTTGCAACCCCAACAGGATCGACCGCCTATTCTTTAGCTGCTGGAGGACCTATTTTAAGTCCTGAAGTCGACGCTTTTGTTCTCACTCCTATTTGCCCTCACACAGTTTCCTACCGTCCAATCGTCATTCCTCCCCACCAAGATATCCGCATTGAATATGTCAGCAAGAACCAACCCATAGAATTTGTAACAGACGGTCTCCATCACTTTGAAATGTCTTCTGGAGATCATGTTATTCTTAAAAAAAGTTCCCAAACTTTCAAGCTGATCAACTTGAAACGCATTGATTATTTCTCTACCCTAAGACATAAATTAGGGTGGTCAGGAAAGCTAAGATAAGAACTCTTCCTCTCATCTATAAAAATCATTAAATATTGAGAATGGTCACTTAAAGATAAATAGAAATATACTCTGATAATCGGCAAAGATCTGAGGAGTTGTTAAGTCGCGCCACACTTTGATCGAGTTATAGACCATCTTCTTACTTTTGTGGCTATTGAAAGCTGAAAGATTTTCGGTCAAAAGATAATTTAGACGATGATCTTCCAACTTTCAACAGTCCCCTTTTAGAAACCACTTTAATGCCCCTTAATGACAAAAGTCAAAATGGGCTCTGCTCAAGGAAGCGAGTGGGCTCGAACTATTCTGAATTCAAAACAGAGAGCAATGGAAGCATGGACTATGAGGAAATGCAGCAAAGGATCACCAATTCTGATGAAAAGAAGATCCGTTGCACGATGAAACATACCATGGATTCTGGCCATTAAGAGAAATATCTAAAGGTACTCAAGAGCTCGGTGAAACGCGGACAGCTATGGGCTGGCACGTGATGAACTCTCTCGAAAAAATCATCAATAAAGAGGTTTCTCAAAAACAGTTAGCAGCCGACCTCGGTATTGGTAAGTCAACCTTGGCCAAGTTGGATTGGAGCCTATAAAAAGGGGCGGAAAATTGTGTCAGGAGAAAGCCCTGAGGAAAAAGTAGAAGTGCTAACATAAAACTGCCTACTTTTTTCAGGAGGATCAGCTTGAGTGGTCATGGGAGACTTCCGATTGCTTAAGCAAGCTATACCTGCTACCTTTCTCTCTTTCAAGCTTACGAAGTATTCGAAGGATTACTCCAGACTTTTTTTTGATCCTACCGAGTCTTCTTGCCTTCGATTTAGTTAAAAGTTTTCCAAGAGATTCCCCAAGAACAGAACTTCCAAAACCGTATAAAGCTCCCTCTTTTGCTGATTCAGCATTTGCTTTAGATTTAGTCGTTTTCCAGACCAGCCATCTCTTGGATCTCTCCACCTCTCGATGCTGCTATCCTATCAGCAAGAGAGATATTCTCTTGCATTGTCTTGTCACCAGCAATCATTCTAGCATTTGCTTGATCCTTTCTATCCCTTCTAGTCCTACTAGCCATAGGATCGAATAGGCTGTCTATATCTCTAAGCTTCCTATCAACATCACCATAAGCAGCCCTATTTGCCTCATATCTTCTCAATGCATCATTGTATCTACGAGAAACCTCCTCATTTTTATCGTTGTCTGTTCTCCCTTCTAAAGACGCTTTATTTTCAGCATAGGAAGAGCTCCCTGCGCCGTGGCCAGACATTCCAAGGTCGTGATTACTTCTTTGATACTCCCTATCTTCTCTTCTTTTCCATCCATTATAGACCTCATCTTCAATCTCTTTACGTGATGGTGCTCCCTTCCCGAATACCAGATCAGCTAGCATTTTTTCAGACTCTCTTAATCGGTTTTTTCTCTCTCTATTCGATCTATCATTAGCAAGATACATCAATTCTCTCGCTGTGATATCTGCTTGAATCTCAGGAGGAAGGTTCTTGTATATCTTTCCGAGCTCTGGTTTTTCATGGATAAGCGTTTGCAAAAAAGAGTTACCTCTTGATTCAATGGCATCTAGTTGCTTTTCTCTCTTTGCCTGTCCCTTTGCGTAAATATCCCGTATGTCAAGAGAAGAAGGTCTAACCCTTGAGAAGATCTTATTAAAAACTGCAGATGAAGGCTTCCAACCTATATCTACACCAAGTTTTTCTGCTAGTCCTTCGTCAACACCATTAATATAGATCTTCTTTAGA